>JBJMGL010000225.1:0-15016 GCA_045807985.1 Bryobacteraceae bacterium | reverse complement strand
TTCGCAGCACCGGAGGTTAATTTAACCGAGATACCTTGTTTAGGCTCCTCGGATTGTTTCCAGGTTTTGCGTCACAACCCAGATATGCATGTTATCAGGAGCGCTATTTCGGAACTAATTTAATTCTGAATCGCATCTTACGCTTACAGGGCTTCGCCCGAAGCGGGTCACAGCCGCAAGAACCTAAAACGTAGATCTAAGCAAGATGATTAGCACGGAAACGTCCGTACAAAATAAACGCCGGACCAACGGCTGGGGTATCGATTTGGCCTATGAGGATGCTTTTGGAGAGCAGCACGAGACCAGTGAGGAAACAATTAGCGCCATCCTTAACGCCATGGGAGCTGACGCTGGGTCTCTTGGGCCCGATCCTGACAATTGCGTGATTGTTGTTCACGCCGGTGAGCAACGAGAACTTTCGTCAAGCGGAACTATCGTCCTTGAGACAGGTGAGACGATTTCGGTTCCGCATCGCCTACCCCTCAATCTGCCGACCGGCTACCATCAACTGCAGCTCGATAATAGCGCGAAGCCGAGTAGTCTCATTGTGAGCCCCGGTAAGTGCTGGCTTCCCAATCAGCTAAAGACCTGGGGCTGGGCCGTTCAGCTCTATGCGGCGCGCTCAAGCGAAAGCTGGGGTATTGGCGATTTTGAGGACTTAAATGGTCTTGCGCGCTGGTCGGCTAAGGACTTGGGTGCGGGCATGCTGCTGGTTAATCCGCTCAGTGCCGCTACTCCCATCATTCCTCAGCAGCCTAGCCCTTATTTCCCCACCTCGCGCGCCTTTTTAAATCCACTTTGGCTGCATATCGAGTCCCTTCCTGGAGTTAACGCCCAAGCAATTCCACATCTGGATGAAACGATTCGCGCCGGCCGCGAGCTTAACCGCAATCGCCTCATTGATCGTGATCGGGTATTCACGCTCAAAATGCGTATACTTGAGTCGCTCTGGCTCCATTTCACAGGCGATAGCGCATTTGATGCATTCTGCCGTGAGCGCGGTGAAAGCCTTCATCGCTTTGCTATTTTTTGCGCTCTCGCGGAGAAGCAGCAATCTGGCTGGCATAGCTGGCCCGACCAATACCGGCATCCGGCTAAGCCGGAAGTTGAGCAATTTGCCCGCGATCATGAGAGCCGCGTACGCTTTTATGAATGGATACAATGGCAGCTCGATGTCCAGCTTGCCAAGTGCGCTCAACATCTTGCGTTGATGCAGGATCTTCCCATCGGTGTTGATCCGGACGGAGCGGATGCCTGGGCTTGGCAGGACTACTTCGCGCAAGGGGTTGGCGTTGGCGCGCCTCCGGACGAGTTCAACACACAAGGACAGGGTTGGGGGCTTCCGCCCTTCGTGCCGCATAAGCTGCGCTCCAGCGCCTACAAACCCTTTATTGAAACAATTCGCTCTGCTTTTCGCCATGGCGGAGGGTTGCGTATTGATCACGTCATGGGCTTATTCCGCCTTTTCTGGATTCCAAACGGTATGTCGCCCGCGCAAGGCGCTTATGTTCGGTTTGACCCTGACGAAATGCTTGCCATTGTTGCCTTGGAAAGCGAACGCGCCCGCGCTTACGTCGTCGGCGAAGATCTGGGCACGGTTGAGGAAGGCGCTCGCGAAAAATTAGCGGAATACGGCATTCTCTCTTACCGGCTGCTCTGGTTCGAGAAAGATGATCCAAGCACATATCCTCGCATGGCATTATCTGCTGTATCGACTCATGACCTTCCCACCATTGCTGGACTTTGGAGTCAGTCTGATCTTGCAAAACAACACGAACTCGGTCTGAAACCAAATGAGGAGAGCACGAGCGAGATCCGAAACAGATTGAAAACGAAAGCAAAACTCAACGATCACTCGCCAGTAAACGAGGTGATTGTCGGCGCATATCGTTTACTGTCGCAAGCTCCTTCGCGAATTCTAGCGGCTTCTCTTGAGGATGCTGTTGCCGTCGAGGAACGCCCGAATATCCCTGCAACTTCCTCCGATCAGCATCCTAATTGGTCAATAGCGCTTCCTGTTCCTCTTGAAGAGGTGGTTACCGCTGAATTACCTCGCCGAATCGCGGAGGCTCTGCAGTGTACTGATGAGAGCGCAGCGAATTCCGGTTTACTACTTTGACCAGACGGCAGGCAGACATAAAACAAAAATCCTCGCTGCTTTGCTAGCAGCGAGGATTTTAAGCTCAAAAGTTTATAAACTAGACAATGCTCGAACCGCGACGCAGGGGCTTATCAGTCTCCGCGTAGTCCGCCGATGCTTCACCAGCTGATGACACATCTTCAGCGCCAGTCTGCTTTAGCAAATCTTTGGCTTTACCGACCCAATCGCTATTATCGCAGTGAACAGAAAGCAGAATGCCACCTTCCTTTACACGGCCTTCATAGCGCTTTGCCTCATACTCCGGAATACCCATTCCTACAAGTGCTCCAATGATGCCGCCTAGGGCGCCGCCTGTGCCAAGTCCTGCTAAAGTGCCCATAATCGGGCCGGCCGCAATGAATGGTCCAAGGCCGGGAATAGCAAGCGCGCCAATTCCCGCCAATAATCCCAACGTGCCTCCAATGGCACCGCCTGTAACTACACCGGTCGTTGTGCCTTCTGGCGCTTTCGTGTCTTTGTCATGGGCAAAGTCCTTGGTTCCGGCATTGTCTTGTAAGAGTACCGAGATATCTTCGTTCCGAAAACCGGCTGCTATGAGTCGATCTACTGCATTTTCGGCGGCTGTCCGATTCGAATAAATGCCGTATACTGCTGTGTTCTTTCCTGCCATAATGTCTTTCTCCTAAATGTGAGTTGAATGTGCCTAGCTCTTGGGTTTGACTGTTAACTCGTTAATAACATTCTGATCAGCCGCATACTTCTTCGCGTACTGCTCAATGGTTTGTTTCTCTTCTTCAGAGCGCACCGGGCCTCTGAGAGTTACCTTTCCATTGGCGCTAACAATTTTGACATTGTGAGCGTACGTTGACAGCGCTTTATCTTTTACCACTTCTCGTCGAATGTGGGCTTCTACCTCGCGATCAGATAAGTTGTTTTTCGTCGCCTTGTCCGCAGTTGTCGACTGCGTATGAGTGTCGCCCTTATTAACTTTGGTGTTGTCCGGCGCTGCCTGCGTATTCTGCGCTTGTAAGCTGCCCGCTAAGAATAATCCAGATAACACAAACGTACAGACAACTGATCTAACGTCTAATTTCATATTCCTCTCCCAACGTAATGATGTGAAGCAAGAAAGTGGCCGTTAGCGTTGCTCGGCACTTCCTCTTTCCTGAAGCGGTAGAAGCTACTCATTTTCCTAGGGTTTTTATTAAGTACAGTGCTCCTGAAAGTTTTGTGGCTGAACTGACAGGCGCAAATATCGGAGTTCCAATTTCCTGCTCAGGTAATCTTTTCCAAATCCCAAACTCTAGGTGCAAGATCCTAACTACTAATCTGGATTAATTGAATCCATGCACATTTTTCCTGCCAGAGTAAACCCTTACGTGCTGGGTAGGACTTCTTAATACAGAGCGGCTTTAGCTTCCAAAATGGATGGACACGTGCTTGTCAATTAGCAGGAGGACATGTCGGTTATGAAGTACCTTTTTGCATGGGTGTTGGGAGTTCCCGGAGGTCTGATCCTGCTTTGGTTCTTGTTCAATCATCTACATTAATTGCGAACGTCTTAATTTGATTTGATTCGCCCAACCACGTAATGGTAGAGGAAATCAGAGGAGCAAGGAATTAAATCTGATTTCCTACACCTGCTTAGTACTAGCAACATCGACGGCGCTTAACTTCTACTTCCAGTACGGATTTCTAAATTCGTACTCTTGAAGCTGAGTGAAGCGTCTATTAAGGTAGTCCTGTTACTCAATTCTTACTAAGCTTAAGGTTGTGCTTAGTCCCCAGGAGGCTGTTGTGCATCTTGGTCTGATAAAGGCCTTTGTTTTGGTAGTCACTGCAGGTTCGTTCGCAACAGCGGCAGATTTCTCATTTGCGGGTTCACTTGCGACAGACAACTCCGGCCGATTGTTCACCTTCAGCCTCGTATCTACTAGCACCATTACTCTGCAAACGTATTCATATGCCGGTGGCGTAAATCAAGCTGGCATCGTCGTGCCCAGAGGCGGTTTTGATCCTATTCTTGACCTTTTTGATAGCGCCGGAGTATTGATCAATCGGAATGACGATGGGTATGCTAATGTTCCGGCCGACTCTGTAACAGGCCAGCACTGGGACAGTTATCTTCGCACAACTCTCGCTGCGGGAACATATACCATTTGTTTAACGCAGTATGATAATTTCCCAAACGGCCCTAATTTAAGCGATGGATTCTCCAGACTGGGACAATCCAACTTTACAAATACGTTTGGCTGCTCCAATGGCGGATTCTGTGATCGAACCGCCAGTAATCGGACAGCCAATTGGGAGTTTGATGTCTTAGGCGCTACCTCGGCAGCCACAGTTCCTGAGCCGACTCTCCCCGCCTTATTGGCTCTTGGAATAGCTTTCATTGGCGCTCTTCACAGCCGCAAGTTCCGGAGTAATTTTTTCGTTCTCTTTCGTTCACACGAGGGACGAAAATTTTAACCTTAGTCTTTACAGCCGGTTACCAGGAATTAAGCGGCCTGCCCTACACGCGGCATTATTTACTGATGGGCGAAATGCCTTTACATTTTCCCGTTCCGCCCAAAACGGACCAGCAATCTTCTCGCACGATGGCTGTAAATGCCCAGAGCGATGTCACGGTTTTCCGGGACTGCTATCAACGGTTTCAAGAGTGTCTTGAATATCGTGACTTGCAAAATAGCACTCCGTTAGGTGAGCTGGCTGAAAATTATCTTCTCGACTTTGACCTTACTGCTAAACGAGCTATCGGCGACGATGCAGGTCGTTATCGACTCTTTCAGCTACGATATCTCAAGGGAGCTAACCGGCAAGATTGTTGCAAGACTCTCAAGCTCGAAATCTTCAGCTACGCTTCTGAGATCATTCAAATTGAACGTATCGTCGGTCGTGCCTTAGCGCAGCGAGGCCTTTTCCCGCTTACTTCATACTTTAGTCCGGCAAAGATGCTACTGCACAAAATGGCTGCCTGACTACGACAGGCCAATTGCATTCGCGCTCAATCTGAAAGCTGGGTGAGCCGTTAGGTTCGCCCGGCCCGGTTGCGCTACAGAAGCGGCGAAACCAGTTAGCGGCGTCTCACTCGATTCGTAAGCCGTGCTTTTCCATGCGATAGATCAGCGTTTTTCGGCTTAAGCCTAGATATTGAGCGGCTTTCGTCTGATTTCCTTCAGAGCGCTTCAGTGCTTGTTCGATCAGTTCCTTTTCAAGCGCTTCTAAATTGATTCCGTCCGGCGGCAAGTCTAACTGCAATGCTCCTATGGCGGTATGCTCTCGACGGAGAAATTCGGGCAGATCGCTTAAAGTGATTTCCGGGCCCCGGCTTAAAACTACAATGCGTTCCAGCACATTCTCCAACTCACGTATGTTTCCCGGCCATTTGTACTTCGTGAAGTACGGCAGCAGTGCCGGTGGCAGGGTCAGCTCTGGCCGGCCCAGCTTTTTTTTGTTCACCTCCAAAAAGTGTTTAGTTAAATCCTCAATATCTTTGGTTCGTTCGCGTAACGGCGGCAGCGTGATCGGAATCACCGCTAGACGATAGTAGAGATCCTCCCGAAAATCGCCTTTTTGCGTCATGGATTGCAAGTCGCGATTCGTAGCCGCCACGATTCTTACATCTACCTTTGTTTGTTCCAGCGCACCTAGCTTCTCCATTTCGCCCTGCTGAATCAACCGTAATAATTTGACTTGCAGCGCTAGCGGCAATTCTCCGATTTCATCAAGAAACAATGTGCCACCGTCTGCCGTTTCAATTTTGCCCTTCTTGTTTTCCATCGCCCCGGTAAATGCTCCTTTGCGATAGCCAAACAGCTCGCTTTCGAGAAGATCCTTGGGAATGGCTCCGCAGTTAATAGCCAGAAAAGGCCGCTCCTTGCGTAAGCTGTTCTGATGAATGGCGCGCGCCAAAAGCTCCTTACCGGTTCCTGTTTCACCTTCAATCAGAACAGTGGCATGGCTTTGCGCGGCTCTTGCCGCAATATCTAAAACGGAGAGCAGCGCGTTCGAACGCCCAATAATGGCATCGAAGCCATACCGGGCATCTAAACTTTCACGCAACCGCTTGACTTCCTGCACGAGTCGCGTATGCTCCAAAGCGCGATCTATTACTAGAGACAGTTCCGGAAACTGGACCGGTTTTGTGACGTAGTGATACGCCCCTGCCTGCATTGCTTCCACCGCGTTCTCAATGGATCCAAACGCTGTCAAGATGATCACCGCTATCTCTGGATACTGAGTCCTCATGGCTCGCAGTAGTTCGAGCCCGCTCATTCCCGGCATTCGCAAGTCAGTCAGCACCAGTTGACAATCAGAGACTTCCAGCAGCCGCAGGGCTTCCTCGCCGTTTGGAGCTACCTGCGTGTTGTATCCCTGCCGTTGCAGGTAAACCTGCATCACGCGCCGCAGGCTTTCTTCATCATCGACCACCAGGATACGGGCGGACTTCATGAACTACTCCTTTGTTCAAACGGGATGCGGATGGTAAAGCAACAACCTTCCCTTGAGTTTTTCTCAAGAAACAATTCTCCGCCGTGCTGCTTTACAATCTGATAAGCAATGGGCAGACCTAGCCCGGTGCCATTCTGCTTCGTTGTAAAAAATGGATCGAAGATTTCGTCCGCACTTTCGCCGGCAATGCCTGGTCCCTTGTCGCTTATTCGCAGCAATAGCGTATTCTCTTTCCCCTCTGTCGAGACAAGAATTTCACCACCGTTCGGCTGAGCTTGAACAGAATTCAGCACTAGATTCAGCAGTACCTGTTCCATCTGCTCTTCATCGCACTTCAATAACTGCGCACTGTCGGCAATCTCCTTTCGTAACTGCACCTTGCCTTGAGCCGCTACTCGTTCCACTAGCGTGAAAACCGAATCAATTAATTCGCGTGGCTCCACTGGCTGCAAGTGCGGTTCGCGTGGACGCGCAAATTCAAGGAAGTGCGTCACTAAATTGTTCAAGCGCCGGGTCTCTTTGCGAATGATGTCGAAAAATTCAGCGTTGCGTGCTCCATCGGGTTCCCCTTGCGCAATATAAGCAGCGCCTTCAATACTAGCCAGCGGGTTGCGAATCTCATGCGCGAGCCCCGCTGAAAGGTGCCCCAATGCGCTCATGCGAGCTGCCCGCTTGAGTTGTTCCACATTGCTCTGCAACTCTCGATATACTTCTTCCAGCCGCTTTGCTGTTGCTTGCAGATTATCGCGTTGCCGCCGTTCCCGCTCGGAAAGAACTCCTGTCAAAATACCCACTAGGCAGAACATGATCGCTTCCAGGCATCGGTCAATCAGGTCAGAAGGGTCTTGAGGGTTGCGCCGCAACAGGTAGGCCACGCTCGCCAGCACCGCGGTGGCAGCTCCCTCCCGCCAGCCCATCAGTAAGCCCGCTGCAATAATTGGTAAGTAAAAGAGGCGCTGTAGAATGTAGTGCCAATGGAGCAAAGGATCAGGTGTCACATAGAGCGCCACGATGATCAGCAATAAAGTTGTTGCTACCACTAAGACACTACGTAGTGAGCGTGCTCTCAACAGTATGCTGCTGTCCTTAATGCGTTCTCTCATTTCGTCCTTATTCTGTTATTACAAGTGGATCAATTAGGACAGCAGCCGACGGATATCAGGCAAGAATTTTGCCCGTGACCTGCTGTTTCACGCGTAAACTCTTCGCCAAATCGGGGCTTTGGGTTTGGCCCTCGCCATGCCTTAATGCAGGTGGTATCAAAGCAAACACAATGCAGGAAATTTTTGAAGGCATCGACAAGTTCCAAACCAAGCTGTTCCCGTACTTAGAAAAGCGTTTCAAGCAGCTTGCTTCTAAACAGCAGCCGCATACTCTTTTTATCACCTGCTGCGACTCGCGCGTGGTTCCTACTGCCATTACGTTAACCGAACCTGGCGAACTCTTCGTTTGTCGCACGATTGGCAATATTGTGCCTGCTCATGGCAGTGAAGATAAGTCGGTTGCTTCAGCCGTCGAGTATGCTGTTAACGCATTGGAAGTCTCAAACATCATCGTATGCGGACATTCCGACTGCGGAGCGATGAAAGGTCTTCTGCAACCCGAGAAGCTGGAATCGCTTCCGGACACCAGCGCTTGGCTGAAGCATGCCGAAAAGACTCGTCAATCGCTCGTCAACAGCATGTCGGTTTATTCACAAGGCGACTTGCTCACATCTCTTATTGAAGCAAACGTCCTCGCTCAACTGGAAAACTTGAAAACCCATCCCGCTGTGGCTGCTAAGATGCCCAACCTTTGCGGCTTGGTGTATGACATCGGCTCTGGATCTATTCGCGAAGTGCAACGTCACAATCTTTTTATGGAAAGAGGGGCTGCTTAACCATGGCAACCGGAACAATCGCCGCTAACAAGCCTGACTCGATAGCGCGTGCTGGAATGTTTAAATACGTTACGAACGACCTTGTCTCTTCATTCGTCGTCTTCCTCATAGCGCTTCCGCTGTGCATGGGAATAGCGATTGCTTCCGGGGTCCCGCCAGCTCTTGGCATCATCACGGGCATCATCGGCGGCATCATAGTCGGCTCCATTAGCGGGTCTCCGCTTCAAGTGAGCGGACCTGCCGCCGGACTGTCAGTGATTGTCTTTGAAATTGTTCAGAAATTCGGTCTCGAATCCTTGGGGCCAATTCTTCTTCTCGCAGGATCGCTTCAGTTAGTAGGGGGCTGGCTGAAGCTGGGGCGCTGGTTCCGCGCCATCTCACCGGCAGTGATTTACGGAATGCTCTCGGGTATTGGCATTCTCATCATTGCCGGTCAGTTCCATGTAATGGTTGATGATAAGCCGCGGTCGTCCGGGATCGCCAATTTGCTCGCCATCCCGGAATCTTTATGGAAAGGCCTGTTTCCGCCAGAAGGAACCGTGCATCATTTAGCGGCTGCCGTTGGTATCACAACCTTGGCGGGAATTCTGCTCTGGAATAAATTTAAGCCCAAGGCGCTTCGTGTTCTTCCGGGTTCGCTGGTCGGCGTGGTCGCGGGAACCTTGACAGCGGCTGCGCTCCATTTGCCAATCCGTCACGTGGATCTTCCAGGAAATCTCTTCAGCAGTTTTGCCCTGCCCACTGGCGGTTCCCTCAGTCGTCTTCTTGATCCCGCCATCCTGCTTGCCGTTATCACTATCGCGATTGTCGCCAGCGCCGAAACGTTGCTCTCCGCTTCCGCAGTGGACCGAATGCACAACGGCCCACGCGCCAAGTATGATCGCGAGTTGAGCGCTCAGGGCATCGGTAACACTCTTTGCGGGCTATTCGGCGCACTGCCGATGACCGGAGTCATTGTTCGCAGTTCCGCTAATGTGCAGGCGGGAGCCAAAACGCGTCTTTCAGCTATATTCCACGGCGTTTGGTTGCTGAGTTTAGTCACATTTTTTCCCTCTGCGCTGGAGTTGATCCCGACCGCCAGCCTCGCCGCGATCCTGGTTTTCACCGGCTTCAAGCTGATCGAGATCCAACATATCAAACGCCTTGCCGAGTATGGCAAGTTTCCGCTTGTTATCTATTTAGCCACAGTCGTTGGCATTGTTGGGAAGGATCTGCTGACAGGCGTAATGATCGGCCTTGGCCTTTCCGTGGTGAAAGTGCTTCTGAAAGCCACAAAACTGGAAGTGACTGTGTCATCGCAGGAAGATAGCCGCCGGGTTGATATAACTCTCCAGGGCGTGGCGACGTTTTTACGGCTGCCGAAACTACATGAAGTTTTTGACCGTTTGCCAGCGGATCGCATCATTCATTTGCACATCGAAGACCTGCGGTATATCGACCACACGTGCTTCGAAATGCTGCAATCCGCGGCAGCGCAGCGCGCGGAACAGGGCGGGGCCGTTCATGCTTCCTGGGAAACCCTTGCCAAACGCTTTCATCTCCGGCAAGTACACGCCAGTTAGTGGGCGGTGCTGACAAGATTGGCACTAACGGTGTGAATTACGCCGTTAGTGCATTGTATGTCAGCTTGATGGACAGTTGCATTCCCCACCCGTATCGTGGTGCCCTGAACGTTTACGGGAACCGTGATGCCTGCTACCGTTTTCACATTCTGCAAACGTTGTAAATCATCGCTGCGCATCGCACCCGAAAGCATGTGTTGCTCCAGAAATTGCTGCGGATCGCTCGGCGTATTTTTTCCTAGAGCTGCGTTACTGGGGGCAAATAACGTGTACAGTCCGCTATGGCCCAGGGTGCCGTGCAGACCTGCCCTTTCCACCATTTCATAAAATAGGGAGCACTCCTTGAGCTTGGCGAGAGTCTCAGCTATTGTATGCGTCTGTAATTTTTCGTCAATACCCGGATCAACTGTCTGATCTCGATTGGTCCCGTCTTGGCCAGCCATAATGTTCTCTCACTAGCGTTACACTGAGCCGCTGACGTACTTAAGAGTTGAATACGCTCATCCAAGTACGTCAGCGGCGAACCGCTATTCTTCCTCTTCGGTCTCCTGACTTGCTTCCTGCAGAAGAGGAGCGCATAGCTGTGTAATCAGCTTGTCTGTCTTTTCTTCTTCCGCCAAGGTTTGCGCTAGTAGTTTTGCGACCTTCTGATTGCCCATCTGCTCCGCAATCGTCCGTACGCTGCCATAACCGGCAATTTCATAGTGCTCAATTTTTTGCGCCGCTACAGCCAGCGCCAGGTCTGCGGCAACTTCTTCCTTCTCCTTGCCCTCGGCAATCGTTTCTTGCCCTTCCTCGACTAGACCCAGCATTGCCTTGCACGGTTTTGTCTTGGCTTTAGCGCCCAGGAGTTCAAAAACCTGCTTAAGACGTTCGACTTGACCTTTCGTTTCTTCTAAATGCGTTTGAAAAGCCAGCTTCATCTTAGGGTTATGAGCCGCCTTCGACATTTTGGGCAGGGCTTTCACCAACTGTCCTTCGGCATGGAGCAAATCCTGTAGTTGCTCAACAAGTACTTCCTGTAAAACTGCCAATTTTTAACTCCTATCTTCTATAAAGTTGAAGCAGTCTTCTTTCTGGATGTTTCAAAGCAATGCGCTTTTGCTGGAAATTCTACAAGGCACTTCAATTCATCTCCACTTTGCGCGTGCTTTGCTCCTTCCTGCCGGGCTTCAGTCTGTTTGCGCAAACGCCCTTGCAAGACGCTGTCTCACTGACTCGGGCCGGACGTTACGGGGAGGCTCGCGCCAAGCTGGCCGGTGTGCCCGAGCCTCTCAGCACGCCGCAGCGGATTGCATTCCATCGCCTCAAAGCCGCCATTGCTTCCGGTTTGGGCGACAGTTCCAGTGCTGCCAGCGAAATGCAAACGGCGCTTAGCCTTGCCCCTTCAGATCCAGCATTACTAACCGGAACAGCAGTCGCGGAGCAGGGAGCCGGGCACCTGGATCAGGCGCTCTCATTAGCGGAAAGAGCGGGCGAAAATGCCGCGGCAAAGGCCATCATTAGCGACATACAGGAAAAGCGCGGCCGCTTCAACGAAGCCGTTGACGCTTATAAGCAATCGATTGCGCTTGATCCTGCACGTGAGCAATACCGGGTAGCTCTGGGGTTCGAATTGATTGAGCATGGGGCATCGACCAGGCCATCGGGGTCCTGCGGCAGTCTTCCTCATTATTCCTCAAGTCTGGCGTGTTGCGGACACTTCTCGCTATCGCCGTGTACGCCCGTGGCGAGGCGAAAGAGTCGGAGCAGATCCTCCATGAGGCTATCGCGGCAGACCCCGGCTATGCTCCGGCTTATCGCTGCTTGTCGAAAATCGTTCTGGAGTCCTCGACCGCGCCATCGGAGAAAACGATTGACTCGCTTTGCCAATGGGACAGGACGGTTTGCAGCGCCCTCCAGTTGCGCGTTGCCCGCGAGAGCGGCAATAAAGTGCTTCGGGATGAAGCTATCGGAGTTCTGGCTCGTGCCCCCAAAACCGATGCGATGAGCCGCTGTGCTTTAGGGCAAGCTTACGAGTGGAGCAATCAGATGGCAAAGGCCCGCACCGAGATGGAAGCATGTGTCGCGCTTGATCCTTCTCCACAAAACCATTACCGCCTTGGCCTTCTCTACAGAAGGCTTGGTGAAACCGTTTTAGCCCAAAAACAGCTTGAGGCGCGCAAGGAGCTGCTGCAAAAATGTCGGAAGAAACGGCGCTGGGATTTAGCGCCTTGCAGTTGATTCCCAAAAAGCGGTAATCAACTCTGTGATATTATTCCGCAACAATACTCGCTGGAGCGCCAGGATTCCGTATGGATGGCCGTAGGAGGTGAAAAACCTATGTTTTGGCGTAGTTCGCGTTTGGCATTTTTGAGCTTCTTATTGATCAAAACTGCTTTTGCCCAGATCGATACTGGATCAATTGTTGGGACCGTGCGCGACGCGAGCGGCGCTTCGATATCGAATGCAACAGTTACAGCGACAAACATAGCGACCAATATTGCGCTGACCACGAAATGCAACGAGAGCGGACAGTATCAGTTCAACGCTCTGCGAGTGGGCGCCTTACTCCGCCGAATTCGGCACGTCCGCGGGGGTCGTAATCAATGCTTCCATTAAGAGCGGCTCCAACGGCTTTCACGGCGATTTGTGGGAATTCCTGCGCAACAGCTCTCTCGATGCCAATACTTTCTTCAATAACCGGAACGGTACCGGCCGTGGCCACTTCAGCCAAAATCAATATGGCGGCGCCATCGGCGGACCCATCCTCAAAAACAGGACATTCTTCTTTTTCGACGCGCAGGACTTCACGAGCCGCCGTGCAACCACCACGCAATCCACCGTTCCCACGCCGCTCATGAAAACCGGAAATTTTATCGAACTGAACGCAAACTCAATACCAACCGCTTCTGTCGTCCCCGGGCAGGCCGGCTGCATTAGCGGCGGTATCATTGCTGCGTCCTGCCTCGACCCAACCGGCGTAAAACTTTTGGCTCTCTTTCCCGACCCCAACATTCCGTCCGCGGTCGCGCGGCAAGGAATTCCCGGCAGTTGGACAGGTGGTTCCAACTATCAATTCCAGTATTCCGTTCCCACCGATACTTTGACCTATGACGTTCGGATCGATCACAACCTGAACGCCAATAACCGCATCTTTGGCCGCTTCAGCAGCTACAAAGTGGATCGGCAAGATCCGCCCTGGACGGGTAATCCCATCGCCGGCAACGGCAACTTTGCGACTCAATATGCCATTCGCGGCAAATCCGTGGCGCTCTCCTGGACCGCTGTGATTTCCCCTTCGGTCCTCAATGAACTGCGCGGCGGCTTCAATCGCGATAATGGTCACAGCGATCCGTTGGGTCTGACGGTAGGAACTTCGCTTGCCTCGAATTATGGGCTGACGGGGATTCCCAGCGGATCTTTTGCCGCTGGCATTCCGCCGATCAATATTAGCGGATTGCAGCGGCTGGGAACAGCGCCTTGGCGTCCGCAGGTCCAGGTGACGCAAGTATGGCAGTTGCTCGATACGACGCCCACGGTGGTCCATAACTACAAAGTGGCGTACAATTTCTTCGCGCAAGATGCTTGGCGGCCGCGTCAGAATTTGACGGTCAACTATGGTATTCATTATGAGCTGTTTTCGCCCTTGCTCAATCATTAAGACGCGCTTTCAAACTTCACTCCCGTCAACGGAGGAGGCTTCGTTCAAGCTACATCCGGCGACTGGGCTTCACGCTCCCTGATACGCCCTGATAAAAATGATTGGGCACCCGCATCGGCTTCAGTTACCAACCGATGGAGCGCGTTGTCTTACGCGGAGGATACGGGATTTTCTATCAACACGACGTCCGGATCGTTTCGGAAAGCGTGCTTGGCGAAAATCCTCCCTTCTTTTTCGATCAATCTTTATCGCAGAGCTTCCCTAGCGCCACTCCGGTGTTTCTGCTGCGCAACGGATTTCCAGCGGGACAGTTCGGACCGGGGATTCTGGATTTAACGAAACTGCAAATTCGCGCGCAAGACCCGTATCAACGAACCTCTTATACCAATTTGCCATCAATGGGAGACAGAAGTAGACTGGGTCCATTGCATGGAGGTGTGAGATGGGTGCGCTCCAGTCTTTTCCGGAGGGAGCCGTCGAGCGGCTGGCTCCTTTATTACAACAGGCGCAAACTAAGGCCGAGTATCAACGCGTCCAGGCAGTCTGGCTCCGGGCTACGCTCGGCGTAAGCGCTGCGCAAATTGCGCAAGTTCTCGGCTGGCAAGCGCAGTCGGTGCGGCAGTTGCACTCAGAGTATTTACGCCACGGCGAAGCCGTCCTCAAAGACAAACCCAAGGGCGGTCGTCATCACCAGAATTTAACTCTCCAGCAAGAGCAAGAACTGTTGACTCCTTTTCTGGCCCAGGCGCAGGAGGGCGGCGTGCTCGTGGTCGCGCCTGTGCAGGCCGCCTATGAGCAGGCCGTGGGTCGCCCGGTTCGCCCCTCGGTGGTGTATCGTGCTCTTCATCGCCAAGGCTGGCGCAAGATCATGCCGCGCCCCAAACACCCAAAGGCGAGCGAAGAAGTGCGGGAAGCATTTAAAAAAAGCTGCCTGAAGTAGTCCAAGAGCAGGCAGCCGCACAGCCTCCCTACTTGCCTGTGCGCGTGATGTTCGAAGACGAAGCGCGCTTCGGGCGCCTCAGCGACCCGCGCCGGTGCTGGGCCCCGGTGGGCAGACGACCGGAAGTGAACACGCAGATCGTGCGCGAGTACGAGTATGCCTTTGCCGCCGTCAGCCCCCACGATGGCACGCTGGACCCGCTCGTGCTGCCCTGGGCCAATACGGAAGCGATGGGCCTCTTCTTGGCCGAAGTGTCGCAACGGCACGCCCCAGAGTTCCTCGTGATGGTGTTGGACGGGGCCGGCTGGCACCGAGCCAAACGCTTGCAGGTTCCGAGCAATATGAAGTTAATTCCGTTACCGGCCTGGAGTCCACAACTGAATCCGGTCGAGCACCTGTGGGACGAAGTGCGCGAGAAGTGGTTTGCCAACCGCGTGTT
>JBJMGL010000224.1:0-2622 GCA_045807985.1 Bryobacteraceae bacterium | reverse complement strand
TTTCTCGAAGTCGCCACAACGTTAGGTGCCGTATTCGGCGCTTATCTTGGCGCGCACGTTCCGACGAGTGCCCTCAGCATGATCTTCGGTATTGTTCTGCTCCAATCCGCCTGGCAAGCGGCTCACGAGCACAAAGGCAAACGATCCCTACCAGCAGATCCAGCGGCGGAGCGCCTCAAATTAAATGGCGCTTACTGCGTTGAGGGAAAGATGGAGAGCTACTCCGCGCACCGCATTAAAACTGGCTTCGGACTGATGTTTGGCGCGGGCACGCTCTCCGGCTTGCTTGGTATCGGTTCCGGCTCTCTCAAGGTGATCGCCATGGACCAAGCCATGCAACTGCCCTTCAAAGTTTCTACTGCCACCAGCAACTTCATGATCGGCGTAACCGCTGCCGCCAGTGCCAGCGTTTACCTTAGTCGCGGCTATGTCAACCCCGCGATTGTGATGCCCGTCATGCTTGGCGTGCTATGTGGCTCCACCGTTGGAGCGCGCTTCCTTTCCCGCCTGCCGGTCACCGTATTGCGCCGGGTCTTTGCGATTGTGGTGGCCGCGATTGGTTTCCAAATGATGATTGAAGGTATCCGGGGACATCACTAAGCGCCCATGCGGGTAACAGATCAAGGTATTGAGCGAATCGTTAGCATTGTCCTGCGGACCGGAGTGATACTCTCTGGTCTCATTGTGATGTGCGGCGGTATTTACTTTTTAGCGCGACACGGCCATGAACCCGCTGACTATCACACCTTCAGAGGACAAACATCTTCCGGCCATTACATTGTTGAAATTATTCGCGGTGCTCTGCGCTGGCAAGGGCGATCCATCATTCAACTCGGCGTTCTTTGCTTAATTGCCACACCGATTCTGCGCGTGGTCGTTTCGCTCATTGGGTTCGCATTGGAACGTGACCGAACTTATGTCCTGATTACGTTCCTTGTTCTCGTCATTCTCCTATACAGCCTGATTTCAGGCGCAGCGGGAGCCGCATAGAGTTGCTTAGCGCAGTTGAGACTCTAACTCATCAAAGCGCCTTTTCAGTTCATGCAACTCCGTACGTAGCTGCTGCACTTCTTCTTCGAGTTGCGAGATTCTTGACGGCTGCTGCACTGGTGAGGTTGGCTCTCGTGCGGCATCTATTATGGGTTCGCCCGTCAACAGGTGCGCATAGCGACCTTCCTTCTGGCCAGATTGCCGTGCGAGTTTTGTCACCAATGCGCCCGCATTCGGCCAGTCTCCCAACTTTTCGAGAACACGCTCTACCTCTGATGAATCCGCAAAAGAAAACAGGCGCTCACTACGGTCCTTGATCTCAGCCACAGTTTGCGGCCCACGCAGCAGAAGCACGCAAAGCACGGCCAGTTCGCGCCGCCCCAAATTGAGTGTTTCCGAAATCCGCTGGCTATATTTCGTCACCCGGCTGCCGGTAATCACAAACGCCATGCGTTTTTCGCGGAGACTCTCCAAAGCAGTCAAGACTGTTTCTTCATCGAAGTCAACAACTGGATCACGATTTGATTTCTGATTGCAGGCATTCACCAGTGCATTGAGCGACAAAGGGTAGTACTCGGGTGTGGTCGCCTCCTTCTCGATGAGCGATCCCAAGACTCGAACTTCAGCGGCATCAAGCGTTTCCATACTTTATAAAACCCGAAGGTGAAAACCGCCGTCCACATGCAGCACTTGCCCAGTGCAGTAATCAAGATGCCCGTCGGCGATGGCGCGAACCGTCGAGGCCACATCAGGCGGCTCACCCATGCGGCGCTGAGGCAGCAAACCTTCAGCGATTTTCCGATCGTAGTCCGCCGCTACCGCCGCGATCATGTCTGTACGGATGATTCCCGGCTGGATTTCAAACACTGGAATGTTATGCGGAGCCAGGCGTGCCGCGAACAGCTTTACCGCCATGCTCAGTGCCGCTTTCGCCATGCAGTAATCGCCACGGTTGATCGAAGCCGTAAAGCTCGAAATCGAGCTAATAAATACGATCCGTCCCATCCCCGCGTGCAACATCCCGCGTGCAATCTGTTGTGTTAAAAAATAAGGCCCCTTCAGGTTAGTCGTAATGAGCTCGTCAAAGCTTTCAGGGCTCGCTTCCAGGATGTCACGCCGTTGCCGAGGGGCTATACCAGCGTTATTAACCAGAAGATCAACAGAAGAAAATCGCTCCTGAACGTCCTTGAGGAATTGCTCACGTGACGAAGGATTGTCGAGTTGACACGGCAATGCTATTGCCCCCGTTGCCGCCGCTACTTCATCAGCCGCTTGCCGGTTGGTGTTATAGGTTGCAATTACCTGATGAGTCGTAGAGAGCTCTTGCACGATAGCCCGGCCAATGCCGCGGCTCCCGCCCGTTACGATTGCGATCGATTTAGCCACGTCCACTAATGATAAAGGAGGAACAACTCAGCAGCTGGAAATGGATGATACTAGAGCAGAGACATAATGGATTGGTCACAATGCCCGCTGGTGGAAATCAACCCCAGAATTCACAGTGGCGCTCCCGTGCTGCGTGGGACTCGCATGCCGGTCGATGCGATCTTGGACAACTACGACTATGGCGTGAGCGTGCCGGAAATCTCTCAACTATTCGAAGTGTCTCAGGATGAAATCCGGGCGATTCTG
>JBJMGL010000223.1:0-15517 GCA_045807985.1 Bryobacteraceae bacterium | reverse complement strand
GGCCGTTCCGTCATCGTGGTTGGTCCCGAACTGAAACTGCACCAGTGCGGTCTGCCCAAGAAATTGGCGCTGGAACTTTTCAAGCCGTTCATTTATCACCGCTTGGAGCAGCGCGGACACTGTACCACTATTAAGCAAGCGAAAGAATTAGTTGAGCAGCAGGACCCGGTCGTTTGGGACATCCTGGAAGAAGTCATCAAGGAACATCCGATCCTGTTGAACCGCGCTCCTACGCTGCACCGCCTGGGTATTCAGGCATTTGAGCCGGTGCTTGTTGAGGGTAAGGCGATCAAGCTGCACCCGCTGACCTGTACGGCCTTCAACGCTGACTTCGACGGCGACCAGATGGCGGTACACATTCCGCTCTCGCCGGAAGCGCAGATCGAAGCCTCAACTTTGATGCTGGCTTCCAACAACATTCTATCGCCGGCGCACGGTTCACCTATTACCATTCCGACGCAGGACATGGTGCTGGGTCTTTACTACCTCACCAAGATGCGCCCCAACACCAAGGGCGCGGGCCGTACATTCGCGTCCATCGATGATGTGCTGATCGCGCTTGAAATGAGCGAAGTGGAAACGCTGACGCCGATCAAGCTGCGCCACACCGGCAAGGTCATTGACCTGACCAAGGCGTTTGATAATCAGAACGTCCTTTACACCGAGCCGATTGAGTTCAGCAAACAGTACATGGACACAACGGTAGGACGTGTCATCTTAAATGACGTCCTGCCGGAGGCCATGCCGTTTATTAACGGTCTTCTGAAGAAGAAAGGGCTTGCCCAGCTCGTTCAGTACTGCTACCTGAAGTTTGGATTGCAGACTACTGTACACATGCTGGATGAAATCAAGAAGCTTGGCTTCCTGTATGCAACGCGCGCTGGTATCTCCATTGGTATCGATGACATGGTTGTTCCGGAAGAGAAGAGCAGCCTGGTTCGGGAAGCCGAGAAGCAGGTGATCGAGGTCCAACAGCAGTATCAGGAAGGCGCGATCACGACGTCTGAACGCTACAACAAGATCATTGAAATCTGGTCGAAGGTCACGGAAGCTGTTTCCGACAAGATGTTCAAAGGCATGGAGGAAGACGACCGCACCGGCCGTATTCTGAACCCGATTTACATCATGGCTGATTCGGGCGCCCGTGGTTCGAAGCAGCAAATTCGCCAGTTGTCCGGTATGCGTGGTTTGATGGCCAAGCCTTCGGGCGAAATCATTGAACAGCCGATTACCGCGAACTTCCGCGAAGGCCTCGACGTGCTGCAATACTTCATTTCAACGCACGGTGCCCGTAAGGGTCTGGCCGATACCGCTCTGAAAACCGCCGACTCCGGCTACCTGACCCGCCGCCTTTGCGACGTGGCGCAGGACGTCATTATTACCGAGGACGATTGCGGAACTTCGGACGGCATTTATGTTGAGCCGATTATCGAGTCGGGCGAAATCATTGAGCCGCTGCGCGACCGCATTGTGGGTCGTGTGGCTCTCGAAGATCAGCGCGATTACGAGAATAACGTGATTGTCAGCGTTAATCAGGAGATCACTGAGGACTTGGCAAGCGCGATTCAGGCAGCTGGTATTGAGCGGGTCAAGATCCGTTCGGTGCTGACCTGCGAATCAAAGCGCGGCGTGTGCCAGCTCTGCTATGGCCGCAACCTGGCGACGGGGCGCATGGTGGAGCGCGGCGAGGCGGTCGGAATTATCTCCGCTCAGTCGATTGGCGAGCCTGGCACGCAGTTGACCATGCGTACCTTCCACATCGGCGGCGCGGCAACCCGCGTCAGCGAGCAATCGACCCAGGACGCGAAGAGTGACGGATACGTTCGGTTCAATAACGTTAATACAGTTCGCAACAACAAAAACGAGCTGATTGCGATGAATCGTAACGGCATCCTGATCATCGTTGACGAAAAGCAGCGTGAGCGTGAACGTTACCCGGTTGTATACGGTGCAAAGATTAACGTCCAGGATGGCGCGCCAGTCAAGGCCAATCAGGTCCTGCTGGAATGGGACCCGTACACTTTCTCGATCCTGACGGAAGTCAGCGGAACCATTCACTTTAAGGATCTGATCGATGGGGTGACGACGCAGGAGCAGGTGGACGAGATCACCGGCAATATGCAGGTGGTTGTTACTGAGTCCTCCGACGAGAAGCGTTTCCCAACCATTATTGTCCGCCCCGAAGGCGGCACCCGTGCGGAAGAGAAGCGCTATCTGATGCCGACTCACGCGCACTTGATGGTGTCCGATGGCGAGACGGTGCATGCTGGCGACGTTCTGGCGAAAATCCCGCGCGCTACCACGAAGACCAAGGATATTACGGGTGGTCTGCCCCGCGTGGTCGAGCTGTTCGAAGCTCGCAAGCCTCGCGAAACGGCAGTCATTGCGGAAATTAACGGCACCGTGAAGTACGGCGAAGTCACCAAGGGTATGCGAAAGCTTTACATCGTGGGTGATGACGGCGTGCAGAAGGAATACTCCATTCCGCGCGGTGTTCACATCAATGTGCAGGAAGGCGAGCGCGTGCGTTCGGGCGATCCTTTGATGGACGGTCCGCGCAATCCGCATGACATTCTTGCTGTGCTCGGCGAAAAGGAACTGCAGAAGTACCTGGTGAACGAAATCCAGGAAGTCTACCGGTTGCAGGGCGTCAACATCAATGACAAGCACTTGGAAGTCATCTCGCGTCAGATGATGCGATGGGTGCGAATCGACGACATTGGCGATACTGAGTTCCTGCCGGAAGAGGTTGTGGATAAGTTCAAGTTCCGCGAAGAGAATACCCGCGTGGTCGATGCTGGCGGACGCCCGGCTTCGGGCAAGCCGATCCTGCTTGGTATCACCAAGGCTTCTCTTTCAACGGATTCGTTCATCTCCGCCGCCAGCTTCCAGGAGACCACTCGTGTACTGACCGAAGCCGCTATTAACGGCAAGGTTGATTATCTCCGTGGCCTCAAGGAGAACGTCATCATGGGCCGCCTGATTCCTGCCGGAACGGGCATGGAGTTCTACCGGCGCGTGAAGATTGCTGGCGAAGACGTGGTGGAAGAGGAGCAAACGCCGGAGCAGGAGCTTTCGCTCAGCGATGGTTTGCAGGACTTCTCGGACGAAGCGCCCAGCATCTATAACGGCGGACTCTCTGATGACCTGGGAGAGGAAGTCCTGGGTGTCGAGGAAATCTAACTCTTAACTAGTTGGTACAAGGAGGGGCGGCTTACGGTAAGCCGCCCTTTTCTTATTGGAAGCCATTGCGCCTCATCCTCCTGCTCGCGCTGCTCAACGCCGCTCTTTACTCCTGTCTGCTGCCCCTTTGGGAAGGCTTCGATGAGCCGTTTCACTATGCCTACGTCGAATCACTTTCCGCCAACAAACAAATTCCGGTACTCAAGCAGACTCCTATTTCAGCGGAAATCCGCGCTTCGCTCGACATCGTCCCGATCAGCTTCATCCTGAAGCGAAGCATCCCGGGAACAATCGCCTTTGAAGATTGGTTTTCTTTTTCACGGGCGGAACAAGCCAGGCGCATCAGGGAGCTTCGGGCTATTCCCTCTGAGCAGCGAAAGGAGCCTTCCTCTTTGCTGAACTATGAGGCTCAGCAAACACCATTGGCCTACTTGGTTCTTGCACCGCTCGATGCCATGGTAAGCAAGGCCGAACTGCCGACACGGATTTTGATCTTGCGGTTAGTCCTGTCACTCGCGGCCACAATCCTCATTTTCGGAGCGTGCAGCCGCTTGTGCGATGAATTGGGATTAAGCGGGCCCTTCCGAATTGTTCTCTTCACATCCTTCTTTGAAATGCAGATCTTTGCGGCTGCGGTTTGTCATGTGGCAAATGACTGGCTGGCAATCACGGCAGGGGCGTGGCTTTTCGCGCTGATGGCTTCACTGCTCAATCACCATCGAAGAAGAGACGCGATCCTGCTTTCCATTGTGGTTGCCATCGGGTTGCTTTCCAAAGCTTACTTTCTGGCGCTCGTGCCGGTTTTCATTGCCATTCTGGTTTATGAGAAATGGCGCTCGCGCTTGTCTTTCAAGACCGTGATTGTTTCGGTACTCATTACCCTTTGCTTGGCCGGACCCTGGTATGGACGGAACTTATTGCTATACAAATCGCTGGCAGGTTTGCAGGAAGATGTAGGCGTCCAAAGCAGCCCAGATGTGGTTTATGCGTTTCAGCACATGAACTGGAGTAAGACCTTGCTGGACTCCGCGCGCTTGAGCTTGTGGACAGGCAATGAATCGCACATCTCGTTTTCACAAAACACGCTAAACCTTGAGCTTCTGCTTCTCCTTGCTGCGTCCGTCCTGTTCGTTGTTCAGATAAGAAAGGCGAGAGCAGCGGAAATCTGGACCCTGGGAGCCTCTCTGGTATTCATAGGAGCATTATTGTACGACCTGTGCATAGCAGCGGGCGCTCACGAATTGCAAACAACCACCGGCCCCTACTATGCTCCCTGTATATTGCCCGCTGTCTTGGCGCTGGCCTGTCTCGGTCTGCAGCGAAGTGGAACAGTGGGACGACTTCTCGCTATAGCTATATGTCTTGTTTCCGCTTGGATTGCCGCGCTGACGTATGTTGCGAAGCTCCTTCCTTACTATGGCGGCTTGATCGGCCGCTCAACGGTTGGATCTCTCTGGAACTGGTGGACGGAGCCAAGCGGCCACGCCACTTTGGCTGTAACCACCCTAGCGTCGGCCGGAGTTGTCTATTTTTTGTTGCTCTGCTTTCTCGTGACTCTTACTTTGCTAACAGCGCAGATAGTACGGACCTTAAACTCTGCGGTAACGGTCTCTTACAGCTCTTGACTTAGATGGACCAGCTATCCCGCACCGGTCGCGCTAAATAGCCCTGGTTCTCGCCGCTACTCACTTTCCGGTTGTGGGCCAATTCTTCTTTTCTTGGGTGAAACCGGCCATTGACGCCATTCACTAATACCAAGTCGCATTCAAAAAGGACAAATGCCGCTTGTGAGACCGGTGAGTTTGTCATCGTTTGATCGCAACTTGGTATAAGTAGTGGATGGTGGCGTAACCTCTACGGGGCAAAGTAGCCAAAGATGTCGAGAATCAGGTGAGTAGGGTGCGCGGCAAAGGCATTGACCGAACTGTCCGTTATGGGCACGATCGCCAGATTTGACATGACCGCGCCATCCGGTGCGTTCAGCGCCGACGCGTTCGGTTGCTCTCCCTCATGCGGCCATAACGTCAGGAATAGCAGCGAGTTTGTGGGAACCACTGTGGAATTGAAGATATAAAATTGTGCACTGGCCGCAGCGCTGTAACCGCTGCCAACTACGTCGATCCCTGCGGTATTGATCATCGGTTGTGCGCCGGCTTGCGTGCGCGAATCGTAAACCCGGCAGGGCGAAAATTATACAGAGAAAGACCGCCGCTCGCTGGCGGAGCGAAATAGCCGTTGATGTCAATAATGAGGTCAGCCTCCTGAGTGGCATAAACCGAGATGTCCCCATTGTCACTGGCCGGAACAAGGGCGGCGTTAGCGGTGATAGTGCCGGCGGAGCGTTTAAGGTAGAAACAATAGGCCGGGTTTGCCCGGTCGGCCAGGTTGTTAAGTAGCTCAGCGGTCCTTTGGGCACAGCGGTGTAGTTTAGTGAATACGCCTGAGCCGCTGCCGGTACATTACAGGCGCTTGTCAGTACGGGAAAGACACGCTCCTGCTGGACGGGTAAAGCCGGCGCACCAGCGGTCCTGCAGCTCCGCGGGTATCCACCAGACGGCAGGGCGCCATGGGATAGAAGGCCAGTGCCGTATTTGTTGAGGCTGGAACAAAATAGCCGCTAAGGTCGATGATGAGTTGCGTGTCATCCGTAGTAAATACGCTTATCATGCCGTTTGTACCGGCTGGAACAATCGCGGCGTTTGCCTTAATGCGGCCATCGAACGAATTGAGCGTCGAAGCGACGGGTTGCGGCTGTCCCGTGGGGAAAACCGTAAGGTAGGTGAGTTTGCCTGAAGGCACTACAGTAATGTTCAAAGAGTACGCCTGAGCGTTGAATGGTATACCGCAAAGACTCATGTACGGAATCAGAAAGTCTGTCGTGGTTTGCCCAGGAAGAAGTCCGAATTGATAGTTGCGCGTGTCCAAAACGCGGCAGAGGGTCATCGGAACAAAGTGCAAGGCGGCAGGCGGCGTCATGGAAGGTGCTGGCTGCAGAGCGCGGATCCGCCAGGCGAAAGTATCGGGCAATCTGCTCATTGGAATGATTCCGCCGTAAAAGGGATCCCCGTAAGGAGCGCTGGGGCGGGCAGTCAACGGATCCAGCAAAAGCCCTGAAAATCACTGAAATTTCCGAATCGTTCAGCCGTTGTGGGTACATAAGCCTGAGCATAGAGACCCGGCGCTACCTGAAGAGTGCTGCAAAGCTGCTGGTTCGGAGTGCTTGGAAGCGGCATTTGTGATCGAAAAGCAAGAAACACGTCCAGAGACATCCTGCCTACAACAAGCCGATCTCCCTGCGCGTTCGGAGAGGTCGTTTGATACACAGAGCTGAAAGGAATAAAGTTTGACGGAACATCCAAACAGCTTTGCGCCCAGGCTTGCGATACTGCACCCCCCAGGATCAAAACAAGCATGGCTCCGATGCGGCAGAACGTAGACAGGAATCGTAGCGGACACATAGAGGGGAAGTTCCTCGGAGATGGAAGAAATCTCGTAAGAGCTTTCCTTGTGCACTTAGACTTGCTGCTCTATCAATCCGCTGCTTGGCTGATGGTTGGTTTGGGGGTCCAGCGGACAATGGGCTTGCGGGCAGCGGTGACTTCATCGACGCGCCGGGTGCGTGTGGAGTGCGGAGCTTTCAGCACGAGTTCGGGCGTTTCTTCAATCTCCTTGGCGATAGAGATCATAGCGTCGACAAAGAGGTCAAGTTCGGATTTGCTTTCGGTTTCGGTTGGCTCGATCATGAGAGCGCCGCGCACGATGAGCGGGAAACTAACGGTATAAGGATGAAAGCCGTAGTCGATGAGGCGCTTGGCGATATCGCCGGTGCGCACGCCCTTTTTCGCCTGGCGGTCGTCACTGAAGACGCATTCGTGCATGCTCGGTGATTTGTAGGCTAATTCGTAGTAAGGCTCCAGAAGCGCTCGCAGATAGTTTGAGTTCAGCAGGGCATCAAGTGTAGCTTGCCGCAGCCCGTTCCCGCCATGCGCCATAATATACGCCAGCGCGCGCACTAACACTCCGAAGTTGCCGTAGAAAGCGCGGACACGGCCAATGGACTGAGGAAGATCGTAGTTCCACTTCCATAAATCCCCTTCGCGCTTGAGGCGGGGGCTGGGCAGGAAGGGGGTTAAGGCTTTTGCTACCGCTACTGCTCCCGAGCCGGGACCACCTCCGCCGTGCGGCGTTGAGAAGGTTTTGTGCAGGTTCAGGTGCATGACATCAACACCGAAGTCGCCGGGACGCGCAACGCCCACCAAGGCATTCATGTTTGCGCCATCCATGTAGACGAGCGCGCCTTTGTCGTGCAGGATGTCGCAGATTTTCTGGATGTTCTCTTCGAAAACGCCGACGGTATTCGGATTAGTGATCATCAGGCCGGCCACGTCGTCTGTAACCGCTTTCTGCAGAACTTCCAAATCCACCACGCCACGGTCGTTGGATTTGATGTTCTCGACCGTGTAGCCCACCATCATGGCGGTAGCGGGGTTGGTTCCGTGGGCTGAGTCGGGGACGAGGATTTTCTTGCGTGGGTTCCCGCGTGATTCGAGCAGGGCGCGGATCATCAGGATTCCAGTGAATTCGCCGTGAGCACCCGCGGCGGGCTGTAGCGTTACCGCATCCATGCCGGTGATTTCAGCTAGCGCATTTTCGAGAGCCGCAATGACTTCCATGCAACCTTGGGCGAGTTCGTCCGGTTGATACGGGTGCGCCCAAGCCAAGCCTTCCGTGCGCGCTACCAGCTCGTTCACGCGCGGGTTGTATTTCATGGTGCAGGAGCCGAGCGGATACAAACCCAGATCAATGGCATAGTTCCAGGTTGATAGGCGCGTAAAGTGACGGAGCACTTCAAATTCGCTGACTTCGGGGAAGCCGGTGATTTCTTCACGCACGTTGCTCTGGCCGAGCGCCTGTTCCGGATCTACTTCGGGAACGTCCAGTTCTGGAAGTTGATAGCCTTTCTTGCCCGGTGAGCTGATTTCAAAGAGCAACGGCTCGTTTTGAACGATGTGTTTTGAAACTTTTTTGATCATCAGAATGCACCCGCTACAAGGTCCATGTCTTGCCGCTTGCTCATTTCGGTGGCGCACAGCAGCATGCAGTTTTTCAGTTCGGGATAGAAGCGCCCGAGCGGCAAGCCCCCCACAATTTTCTTTTGGAGAAGCTCCCCGTTGATGGCGTCTGGCGATTTACCGTTCGTTTGCGCTACAAACTCGTTGAAAAATGGGCCTTCAAATGGAAGCGATAGTTTGTTGGCTAAGTAATGGGCTTTCGATAAATTCTGTTTCGCCAATTCGCGCAGACCTTCTTTACCGTAAAGCGACATAAATACGGTCGCCATGAGGGCAAGCAAAGCCTGATTGGTGCAGATGTTCGAGGTCGCTTTTTCGCGCCGGATGTGTTGCTCGCGGGTGGCGAGCGTCAGGCAGAAAGCACGGTGTCCGTCCGCGTCCGTGGTTTCACCCGCTAAACGGCCGGGTATCTGGCGGATGTACTTTTCACGAGTGGCGATGATTCCGGCGAAAGGACCGCCATAGCTGGGCGAGATGGCGAAGCTCTGCAACTCACCGACGACGATGTCGGCTTCTTTGGGCGGTTCAATCAAGCCGAGCGCGACAGCCTCCGTGAAGACGACCACGAGCAGGGCGCCTTTGGCGGTGACAACCTGTGAAAGCTCTTTGATTTGCTCTAACAGGCCGAAGAAATTGGGCGTTTGCACAATCAACGCGGCTACATTGTCATCGAGCTTTTTTCGCAAGTCATCCAAATCAATGAGGCCGTTTTTCGCGTAGCCGATCTCATCCACCGGCATGCCTTGATGCTGCGTGCTGGCGTGGAGGACTTCGCGGTATTCCGGGTGAACCGTTTTTGCTACCAGCACCCTATCACGCCGCGTGACGCGCACCGCCATCAAGGCGGCTTCCGGCACGGCGGATGATCCGTCATACATGGATGCATTGGCTACGTCCATGCCCGTCAGTTGGCATACCATCGTCTGAAACTCGAAAATCGAGGTCAGCGTGCCTTGCGAAATCTCGGCTTGATAGGGCGTGTAGGAGGTGAGGAATTCGCCTCGCGACACGACGGTATCCACGATGACGGGCCGGTAATGGTTATAAACACCCGCGCCTAGAAAGCTGGAATAACCCAAGGCGCTCCGGAATCCACGCTGTTTGAAGTATTCAACAATGTCGTACTCGCTTTTGCCGTCCTCGATATTTAACCGTTTGTCGAAGCGAATATTTTCTGGGATATAGGAGAGCAAGTCATCTTGTGACTTGAGGCCGATGGCGGCCAGCATCTCGCGCCGCTCGGTATCTGACTTCGGTAAGTATCGCAAATCTGTTTACTCAGCGCCTATATATTTTTGATAATCCGGCGCTGACATAAGTTCATTAATTTCTTCAGGAGTTACCAATTTTACTTTGATCAGCCAGGCATCGCCATGCGGATCTTCGTTCAGCTTTTCCGGGTTCTTTTGAAGCAATTCGTTAATAGCCGCTACTTCACCCGAAATGGGTGAATAAATGTCCGACACTGCTTTTACGGATTCGACGGAACCGAAGGTATGGCCCTTCGTCACGCCTGAGCCGACTTTCGGCAGGTCCACGAACACGATGTCGCCCAGCTCATGCTGGGCGTGGTCCGTAATGCCTATCGTTCCTTCTCCGTCGGCAACGTGTACCCACTCATGCTCCTTCGTGTATTTGTAGGTTTCTGGATAGCTCATGCTTTTGCTCTTTTATAAAACGGCGTTGGAACGGTAACGGCATCCACAGGCGAGTTTCTTATCATAATCTGGATGTCCGTGCCGGGCACGGCTTTCTCGACCGGCAAGTAGCAAAGGCCGATATTTTTGTTCAGCGTGGGTGATGGCCCTCCGCTTGTCACCCAACCGGCTGGCTTATCTTCCATCCAAACTTCATAGCCGTCGCGGCCAATACCCCGGCCCTTCATCTCGAAACCGGCCAGTTTGCGTGTGACACCCTCTTCGCGTGCTTTCTCCAGAGCCTGGCGGCCGACAAACGGGCCTTTATCCATTTTCACGATCCAGGTGAGATCCGCTTCCCATGGGTTTGTGGTGGCTGTGATTTCGTGGCCGTAGAGCGCCATCTTGGCTTCGAGCCGGAGGGTGTTACGCGCGCCTAAGCCGCAGGGTTGAATGCCGAATTCTTTACCGGTGAGGAGAATGGCATTCCAAACGGGCTGCGCCGCATCGGGCGCAATGTATACTTCAAAACCGTCTTCGCCTGTATAGCCCGTATGAGCGATCCGCGCCGGGAAACCGGCTATATCGCCGTCCGTGAACCAGTAGTACTTAATCGCACTCAGATCCGTGGCGGTCAGTTTTTGCAGGATAGCTCCTGCCTTTGGGCCTTGAATGGCAAGCTGGGCATAGCGCTCGCTGGCGAAATCAACTTCCGCATGAATGTTCTGTTGCAAGCGGATCAGCTCGATGTGCTCGAAGTCCTTCCACTGATTGGAGGCATTAACGCAGATGAAGAAATGGTCGTCTGCGACCTTATGAACCAGAATGTCATCGACAAAGCCGCCATGCTCATAAAGCAGAGCGGAGTAGTGGGCTTGTCCTATTTTCAGCTTGGCGGCGTTATTGGTTGAGACGTAATCGACCAGCTTGCCTGCTTCCGGCCCACGGATTTCAATCTCGCCCATGTGACTTACGTCGAAGATTCCGGCAGCTGTGCGAACCGTGTTATGTTCCTGCAGGATTCCGGCGTACTGCACCGGCATGTGCCAGCCACCGAACTCGACTAATTTGGCATTCAGAGAACAATGGACGTCACACAGAGGAGTCCTTCGAAGCTCGGAAACGGCAACACTCATGGGGACAGGAAACCCTCAGCGTAGCATGCCTGAAGACGGAGGACGCTAGACTGGCTGGTCGGCCACATCTCCGCCCGACGCGCCGTATTCCTTAAGTTTGTTAAACAGGGTCTTCAGACTGATACCAAGAATTTCGGCGGCCCGGGTTTTATTGTTTTTGGTATGTTGTAGCGTGAGTTGAATCAACGCCTTTTCGGCTTCGGCGACGGTTGTCCCCACGGGCAAGCGGACATTTTCCGGTTCGAAGACTTGTACCGGTGGCCGTGAGCCTACAGAGACCCCGAAGTCGTAAGGAAGATGGGCCATCTGAATGGTTCCTTCGCCCGCCATGATGACGGCGCGCTCCAAAACGTTGCGCAACTCACGGACATTTCCAGGCCACTGGTACTTCTTGAAGGCCTCCATCACTTCCGAGTTCACGCTTGTTACGTGGCAGTCGTGCTTTTTATTTAAGTGATCAATCAGCGTTTCGCAGAGTACCGTCAGATCACTCAAGCGCTGACGCAGTGGAGGAAGCGCAATTTGAAAAACGTTCAGGCGATAGTAGAGATCATCGCGCAAATCACCCTTTTTCAGGGCCTCGTCAACAATTCGATTCGTCGCGGCAATAACCCGCACATCGACAGAAATTTCGCTTTTACCGCCCAGGCGGCGGATTCTGGAGTCCTCCAACACGCGCAGGAGCTTGGCTTGCGTTCCCGAGGGCATCTCGGCTAACTCGTCCAGGAGCAAGGTTCCGTGCTGCGCCAGCTCGAAACAGCCGGCGCGGCGTTCCAGCGCTCCCGTAAAAGCGCCTTTTTCATGCCCAAACAGCTCACTTTCCATGAGCGTTTCGGGCATGGCTGCACAGTTAATAGCGACAAATGGCCCGGTGCGGCGGTTGCTGAGTTGGTGGATGGCTCGGGCCACCAGTTCTTTTCCGGTTCCGCTTTCGCCTGTGACCAGTACGGCTGCTTTGCTGGGAGCTACCTGTTGGATGGTGGTGAATACCTGCTGCATTTGCGGCGAGGTGCCAACCATGTCCACCAGGACGCCCGAATACGATAACTGGCGATGAAGCCTTTCGGTTTCCACCGCCAGCTGGCTTTGGGAAGCAGCGCGTTCGAGCAGCACGCGCAAAGCCGCTGGCTGAATCGGTTTCTCCAGAAACCAGAACGCGCCCAGGTCATGGATCGTTTGAATCGCCGTTTCGATGTTTCCAAAAGCGGTCAGCACGATAGCGGGCGGCATGTTGCCATCCGTGCCGAGCCGTTTCATTAATTCAAAACCGTCCATGCGCGGCATCATGAGATCGGTTACGATGACGTTCGGCGAGAAGACCGCCATCTTCTCAAGAGCTTCTTGCCCGTCGCTCGCTGTCTCCGCATTAAATCCCCAAGCGGAGACCATGGCGGCTAACGGAGCGCGCTGTGCCTCCTCATCGTCAACGATAAGGACGTTAATTCCTTGCCAATTGGTCTGGTTTGCCAAAGTCTTTAGTGTAGCGGATTGAGTCCGTCGATTTTCTCCGTGCCGATTTTCTCCGGCACTTGACGAACGTATCCAAAATTAACTCGAAGCTTCTAGGTTAAACTGCTAGGGTCCCAAGATGCTACTGGCTACATTGCTAGAGCGTTCGGGGTAGGGAATATTGGGCAGTAATGGAACCAGGGCCTGAGCAGCCATTGCAATCCGAAAATGAGCCTCCGCCGATTTTTAGGACGTGGTCTCAGGCCTACCTTGCCATATTGGTTTATTGGGCTTTTCTTCTTTTCATGCTTTATTTGATCACGCGGGCGTTTACGTACTGACTTTCACGTTAGAATGCCCCTGGACATTTCATGATTTCATCCAGCGCCCCAAAAGGAGTTGTCTCCACCGCAGGCAGCAAAGTTTTGGAAGTCATTGTGAAATCGCGAGAGGAAGCGGTCGAAGCAGAACTCTATGGCGCGGACCGTCTAGAAGTGGTCCGCTCGCTTGAGGACGGCGGCCTTACGCCGGAGATCGACATTGTTCAGGCAATTGCCGAAACCGTATCGATCCCGGTGAGGGTAATGGTGCGGGAAAGGAATTCGATGTCGATTGCGAGCAGGGAAGAACTCCTGCGCTTGCAAAGGGCAGCCCGGAGTTTTGCCGCTTTGCCCATTGATGGTCTGGTGCTTGGCTTTGTGAACGGCTCTGTTGTTGATACCCATAGCTTACGCGAGGTCCTTGCCGCTGCTCCCCATTGCCGTGTTACTTTTCATCGCGCTTTTGAGAGCCTCCGTTCTCCGTGCGATTGCCTTCACGTATTGAAACAATTCCGGCAGATTGACCGGGTTCTGGTTAGGCTCGATACCGCTGCCGGGATGCCGCAAATCAGCGATTTGGCCCAATGGCAGAAACTGGCCGCGCCGGGAATCAAGTTCGTTGTTGGGCTTGGTCTTCAAAAGGAAAATATTTCACGCGTTCGAGAACAAGCCGATCTGAGCGAGGTCCATGCGGGCCGTCTTCTTCGTGAACCGGAAACGGTATGGGGACGCCTGAGCCGCAGCAAATTTAGTGATCTAAAGAGCGCTTTAGGATGAGGCCCCTCGATTGGGTTGTCCTTTGCGCGTGGCTGGTGTCGCTGGTTAGCTACGGACTTTACCGTGGCCGTGGAAGCAGCACCGTTGACAAGTACCTGCTGGCCGGGAAGACGATGCCCTGGTATGCCATGGGACTTTCCATTCTGGCTACTCAGGCCAGCGCGATTACATTTATTTCAACTACTGGCCAGGGTTTCGTGGACGGGATGCGCTTTGTGGAGTTTTATTTTGGGCTGCCGATTGCCATGGTGATCTTGTGCGCTACGGCGGTTCCGATTTTCCACCGGGCCAAGGTTTACACGGCGTATGAATATTTGGAGCAGCGCTTCGATTCGAAGACGCGAGCTTTGGTCGGCAGCATTTTCCTGATTCAGCGCGGCCTGGCAGCTGGCATTGGCCTTTATGCGCCAGCTGTCGCTCTTTCGGCGGTTCTTGGGTGGTCCGACCGGCTGATTACCGTGCTGATCGGTTTGCTTGTGGTGATCTACACGGCCAGCGGCGGCATCAAAGCGCTCACCTGGGCCGATGTGCAGCAGATGACGATGATTTTTTTTGCGCTGATTGCCAGCCTTGCCATTACGATTTATGCTTTGCCGCCCAGTATCGGATTTACCGATGCTTTGCACCTGGCGGGCGCGGCGGGCCGTCTGAAAATTGTCGATTTACACCTGAACTGGAGTGACCGTTATAACTTGTGGAGCGGGTTGATCGGCGGGGGATTTCTGGCATTGGCTTACTTTGGCTGCGATCAGAGCCAGGTGCAGCGTTATCTGACAGGCAAATCCGTTGCGCAAAGCCGCTTGAGCCTGCTTTTCAACGCCACGGTGAAGATTCCGATGCAGCTTTTTATTCTGTTTATCGGCGCAATGGTATTTGTTTTATCTCTCTTCGTGCCGGCTCCGGCGATCTTTCAGCCGGGGGAAGCAGCGCGGGTGGAGCGATCTCCTCAGTGGGCCGCTGTAGAAAGGCAGTATCGCCATTCGTTTGAAGCACGCCGTGAGGCTGCTTATCAGTTTGCCCATGCCGCTCGCCAGGAAGTTGATAAATCGGCTGCTCTTTCCTCTTTCAGGGATGCGCAAAAGAGATTTACCCAAAGCCGGCAAACGGCTCTGGGGCTGGCGGACGATCTGCAGGGGGGCGAAAAGTTTGATGACACGAACTACATTTTTCTGTCGTTCGTGAAATTGTATTTGCCGGTGGGGCTAGTGGGGTTGGTCATTGGCGTTATTTTTTCCGCTTCCATGGGTTCGACTTCGGGCGAGATTAACTCTCTCGCTACCGTTTCGGTGGTTGATATATACCGCCGCTATCTGGTGCGGAATCAGTCAGACCGTCATTATCTGTGGGCATCACGCGCTCTGACCTTGTTTTGGGGCGCTTTCGCGGTGGGTTTTGCCACGATCGGAGGGCGCGGGTTTGGCGCATTAATCGAGCGCGTCAACATTGTCGGGTCGCTGTTCTATGGCGGGATGCTGGGCGTGTTTGTTTTGGCCTTTTTCTGCCGACGGGTGGGCGGCACCGCTGCTTTTTGGGGCGTGATCGCCGGAGAAGCCGCGATCTTTTCTGCCGCCGCATTTACTCAGCTTTCGTTTCTTTGGTACAACGTCCTGGGGTGCGCTGTCGTGGTTGCCGTGGGATGGGCGCTTTCGGTCGGCAAGCGCCCATGCGAAGCGCTTACGCTCTGATGTCTAAATCGTTCCACATCAGAGGCCGGACACTTAGCAGAAGTTTGTAAGGGCAACGGCAACCTTGCTTTGCTACACCGGAAAGGGCGAACCAACCGAGTGTTGCCAAAGAGACGGCCGTGCCCTCTGCGATCATAGTCAACCTAAACTCTTCTGAGCAAGCGCATCTGCGCGAGCAGAGGAGACGCCTGCGCCTGCTTAGCCCCTTGTTGCGCCTGCACATCCTTTTACTACTCGCTCAAGAGCGCACGCCTACGG
>JBJMGL010000222.1:0-2302 GCA_045807985.1 Bryobacteraceae bacterium | reverse complement strand
GTCGGAGATCTGGATGATCCCCGCGCTCGGTGGCGCGGAGCGGAAATTGGGAGAATCGGCAGTGCCGGATTTGCCGGATTGGGGTTCGCGTTTGTCTTGGTCTCCAGACGGGAAGTTTTTGGCGCTGGCGGACAGATCCACTTCTGCGTCACCATTCATTCTGTACCTCATGTCTCCTCAGACGGGTGAGAAAAGGCGACTCACTTCGGTACCGAATGGATATCTCGGCGACATCGCTTTAACTTTTTCCCCCGATGGGAAGACGCTCGCGTTTATCAGGATGCGCAACCTTGGAATTATGGCAATCTACTTGTTGTCCCTTAGCAGCAGCGGAAGCGCGGAGGGCGAAGCACAACGGCTGACACCCGATCAAGCGTGGATCGGCGGCTTTGATTTTACGCCGGACGGTCGGACCATCGTGTTCTCGTCCGGCCAATACGCCAATCCGGCCAATACGCCAACACAAACTTGTGGGCAGTTTCGGCGAATGGAGGAAAGCCGGAGCGCTTGGTCGGCGGCGAGAACGCTGCAGGTATCTCGATCTCCCGCGCAAGCAATCGTTTAGTTTATTCGCGATTTTCGTTCGACTCCAATGTCTGGCGAACTCCCGGACCCAATGCACTCCACAAGAACAGCGCGCCCATGCGGTTTATCGCATCCACCCAGCCGGAGGCCGAACCGCAATTCTCGCCTGACGGTAAGAAGATCGTTTTTAGCTCGAATCGGTCAGGGACACACGCGATCTGGATTTGTGACCGCGATGGCTTCAACCCCGTGGAGTTGACCTCTTTTGAGGTGACCAACCCCGGCAGCCCGCGCTGGTCACCCGATAGCAAGTGGATCGCGTTCGACAGCCCTAAGGCCGGCAATATCGACATTTATGTGATCAGCGCCGATGGAGGTCCGGTGCGCCGGGTAACTTCGGGACCCTCCAATAACACCCGTCCGAGCTGGTCACGAGATGGCCGGTGGATTTATTTCGGTTCCAATCGGAACGGGGATTGGCAGGTCTGGAAAGCACCCGCGCAAGGTGGCAGGGCGGTGAAGGTAACGAATAAGGGAGGCGAGGAAGCCTTTGAATCCTTCGATGGCAATTTTGTTTATTACGCCAAACGGGGCACGGCTGGCATCTGGGCGGTGCCTGTGGAAGGTGGCCCGGAAACTCAGGTTCTCAACCAAGGAAGTGAAAGTCTTTGGGCTCTGACGGAGCAGGGCATTTACTTCGGTGAGATGAGCGGTTCCGCCGTGCCGGTCCTCAAGTTCTATCGTTTCGCGACGCACCAGGTGGAAACGTTCAGAGAATTTTCAAAACAAACAACATTCGATTCAGGTTCAACCGCATTTTCAGTTTCTCCCGATGGGCAATGGATCATCTACACGCAGTTGGATCGGTCCAGTAGTGATCTGATGTTGATGGAAAACTATCGCTGAGGGCGCTGATATAAACGCCGTGGCAATTGTTTACTACATCTTTGTTCACGACGTGGGCAGCCCGGCAACGTATCTCCCTTAACCGGCCGCCTCGGAATCAGCTGAGTGATTGCTAGGCCATACGCCGCAATGCCCGCTGTTCAACAACGCATATTTTTGCAACCAGCTTTGCCCAAACCAGGCCCGAACACGAACGGTAAACGGGATATAGCAGCGACAGCCGAAGACAGTGCAGTCATGCTCGTCCTAGGCCCAGCAATGGGCATCGTAGTAGCCCGCACTAAAGCACTTACATACAACAGATACTCGCCTGCCCAGGCACGAGCGTCGCGCTACTCAGTTTCTAACCAGCCCCACTCAGCTTGTAACCAGGCTGTAGACAATCATGAGTTCGGGTACTGTAATAAGTCGCGCCAGGTCCGAAAGTCAGGTACAAACGTTTTGTAAACCGAGTTTGCATACAAAAAAGCCTTCCCTTTGGCTGTTAGCTAGGCATAGATAAGTTAGTGTGGCTGAGTATCCCATTACTTATATACTTACTTTTACTATTAGCTGTATATGTTGTTAGTAGTTGTTATCCTGGAGTAAGAGATACACACTTTAGCAGTTATAAGCTAAGTACATTTGGTTGAGTATTAATGACGATGCCTACTATATGCGTAGCAAGAAGCAATAAGCTGACCAACGTTGCTGGCTGCCTATTCGCCTGCAAGCTGCTTCGCCTTCAACCCAAGAGATCTATAGTCCTTTGTGACGGTCATATGCGAGACGGCAAAGCCTTGCAGTTTTAAACGGTCTGCCATCTTCCGGCTCTACTAGGCAGCATGCCTTTACCTTCGAAAAGGATCTGACGAATGGCAGCATGGCGGCT
>JBJMGL010000221.1:0-4454 GCA_045807985.1 Bryobacteraceae bacterium | reverse complement strand
TGAAGATGCACCACCCATGTCCGAAGGCGCAACGGAGGAGTCCAGGGGAGCCTATCACTCCGCCGAAATCGAGTTTGTCTTCGGAATGCTTTCATCAAAGCATCTGCCGTGGCGTCCGGAAGACCGTAAACTCTCACAGCTCATGTCCATCTATTGGGCCAATTTCGCCAAAGCCGGAGACCCGAACGGCCCAGGTCTACCGAAATGGCCGCAGTATAACAGTGAAGACGGCTATCAGCTCATGCACCTCAACTTCAACCCAAGCGCCACGAAAGATGAACACCGGGATCGTTATGAATTCCTCGATAGCCGCAGCCGTTTCAAGTAAGCTGCCCGGCTAAAACTTCGCAATCAGCGTAATGCCGCTAACCAGCAGCGCTCCCCCAAGGACGCGCCAGATATTAATTGGATGCGCCTGCATATGAAACCAGCCAAAATGATCGATCATCAGCGAAGTAATAAGCGCTGCGGTAACAGTAAAGCCCATAAAAGGACCAGCGCCCACCCGGTTCACAAACGCCAGCCCGGCATACACCTGCACAGCACCAACTAAGCCGCCCATAGGAGCCCACCAAGGCACGGACAAGATCCCCTGCGCCGCAGGGAGCGGTCGCGGAAGAATCAGGGACATGCAAAGAAAAAAGGCGGTAATGATGGCAAATGAAACGGCATTCGCCATCCACTTATTTGTGAGTGACTGGCCAAGCTGCCCGTTCATCGGCGTGCCGCAAGCCTGTAAAATGCCGCCAAGAATGATAAATGGATAAATCCAAGCAGTATTCATAGATTTCCCCCTTCGTTGTGGTTTCCTCAAAACTTATCGGCTGATAAAAGCTGTGGCCATTGTCGCCAACGCCAGTGCAGGCGGCATCACAATCAGACCCACTTTCAGAAAACTCCAGAAACTGACATCCAGCCCTTCCCGACGAATCGCAATCAGCCAAAGAATGGTGGCAAGTGATCCCGTAACCGAAAGATTCGGGCCGAGGTCCGTCGCAATCAAAACGGCATTCGCAATTGGCCAATGACTAGGAGTTGCCTGCACTGTCGCTCCGGCAATCAGACCCAAAGGCAAATTATTCAGAAAATTGGCCGCCACTCCCACCGCAAACGAAGCAGCCATCGAACCCGTAAACCGGCCGGAAGACTCAGCGGCATGAAGCGCCTGCGTTGTCCAGCGAAGCGCACCGACGTTTTCCGTCGCTTCCACCAAAACAAAAAGCGCGGCCACCAGCGGAAGCACAGACCAGGAAATATGGCGCAGAACTTCTTGCGGTCGTGTCCTCTCGCGAACGGAGATAAAAAGAGCAACAACCGCCACCGTGAAGAGCGTAGGTAAACCAAGATCTTTCCCCAGAGCTGAAGCAATTAAAAGAACGACAGCAACCAGAGCGATACTAAGCAGCATCAACTTGCCAGCCGCTGAGAGCGGCTCACTTCCTTTCTCCCCCTCCACCCGACCGCTCAAATCTCCACGGCAATACCAGCGGAGCAAGAAATAAGTTGCCGCGATAGAGAGCACGGACGCAAAGGCAAATGTGCCAAGCCACTTCGGGAGAGGTGGCATGTTGCCACGGAATACGACCAGATTCGCCGGGTTCGAAATAGGCAGTACAAAGCTAGCCGCATTCGCAATGAGCGCGCAAATCAAAAGATACGGCAGCGGCTCCGCCTTCGATTTCTTCACTGCCGCCAGAACAGCCGGGGTCAGCACCACGGCTGTTGCATCGTTCGACATGAAAACCGTGACAACCGTTCCGATGCAGTACAGCAGCGTAAAAAGACGAGTGCGCGAGCCCTTTGCCAAACGAATTGCCGTGGACGCAAGCCAGTCGAAAACGCCGTGGAGCCGTGCTAGTTCGGACAAGACCATCATGCCCGTTAAAAAGAAATAAACATCTGCTCCCGCCGCGACAGCGTGTCCGGCCAATTGGAGCGGAATTAAACGAAAAAGAATCAGAAGCGCCGCACCACCGCCAGCCCAAATCACCTCGGGTTTGCCGAAAGGCCGGATCAGCATCAGCGCAATGCTCACAAGCGAAATGCTCCATAGCAGAGTGTTGTGCATTCTTCTTACTCAAGCGTATAGAGCAGGCTTACTCTTGTGGCGGAGGGCCCGGAGGCGGCGGAGATTGTATGCCGGGACGATCACGGCGTGGGCGTGTTCCTGGAGGCGGCGGTGCCGGAGCGGAAGCTACGAATTTTTGACTTCCGATCTGAATGTTCCGGGCAACAATTTGCTTTTGCCCACCGATGAGTTGCTGTTGCCCGGTAACATGGAGTGTAGTTCCCCGTGAAATCATGCTTCCCACTTGGGAGCCGAGATCTGGCGGCAGTGTGACAACCGTTTCGTCGCGCAGGACAAGAGCTTGCACTTCACCGCGAGGCGCATAAATAATAGATTGCACCCGGCCATCATCGGAAGCGCTCATTCCGGCGTTGGAGGCGACTGGCACGGGAGAAGGTGTTTGAGGCGCTTGTGCGCATGCTGCTGTGATGAGCAAACGTCCGGCAAGCAATTGAGTGAAAAGTTGAGTGGCTTTCATAGTTTCTCCTTTGCGAGAAAGTAAAGCAAACAACCGGCCAAAGGCAAACACTTTAAATCCGCTCCTTGCACGGGAAATGACGTGTTCTCGTGTGTGTTTTGCGCCCACGGCCGACCGTTTTGCGGACGCAAATCCATGGCAAAGTGGTCGGATCTCTGTCTTCCTGGTAAGGCAGACGGTGGTAAAGGGTTTGCAAGAAGAAATAGGCATGAGGAGCAACGCAACGCGCAGTCGCATCGGCTTGAATGCAGCCAATTTCCCTCAGGCGGAAGCCGTCAGTATTGCGTTGCCCATTCTGAATACTTTTCTCAAAGAAGCTCATTGGCGTTATGATCAGATCGGTATTGCCGCTGCCGCGCAAGCCGACCCTATCTATCGCTCTGGCCCTTGCTGGAGCGCTTACTTATCAGATAGCCGTACAGGTCATGGTGGAAACTGAAGAAGCCGGAGTCACGCAGATGGCAATCCAGAAAACGATTCTGCCCAGTTTGCGAGGGCGCATTTTTTTGCTTATTGTGCTAGTCGGCTTTTTGCTGCTCGTCATCACCTTGGGCGGCTCCGCCTTGCTGCGGCAGAAAGAGTCGGACATGATCGGCAACTCAGCGAGACGGCTTGCTTCTTTAGCTCAGGTCATGGCTGGAACTTCCACCGAAGAAATAGCTTCTTTGCTCGCCGGAGCGCAAACAGAACAGGCAAATCATCAACTAAGCGCTGTGACTGCTTCCATACTAGGCCGCGAGCCGGAGGTGGAAGGCGGCTTTTATACGCTAGGGACAGACGAACTGCTCGGATACGCCTTTCCGGCGCGCAATGGCCCAGGGCCACCGAAAGACATTCCGCCTCGTGAGCGCCCTACCATTCTTGCCATTGCGCAAACGGCTGCCAGGACCGGGAAACCAGCCTCCACCATCTTTCATGGTGATCACGACATTATCCTTTTCAGCGCCGTCCCCGTTGCGCTCAATGGCCGGACATACGGCAGCTCTTGGCTCATGCACCGGATTCGGAACGACCGCTCTCAACAGAATATTCAAGTCCTCATCGCGCTTACCGTGCTCGGTTTGGCTGCTCTTGCCTGCGTAGCTGTGGCGCTTTGGATCACTCGTGCGCTGCAGGCGGACGTGACGACTATTCAAACGCATCTTGCAAATCTGGAAGGAAACCTGACTGTTCCGATCACAAAGGATGTGCAGGTGAGCGAATTGTCCGGCATCATGGCTGGCATCGATCATCTGGCCGCTTCCTTGCGGGAAAAAATTGCGGATGAAAAGAAGTTGATAGACCAGCTTCACCACCAAGAACGGCTCGCCTCGCTGGGGCAGGTAGCGGCCGGTGTTGCCCATGAACTGCGAAATCCACTGGCAGTCATTCGCCTGCGCGCGCAGATGCTGTTAAGACCTGAAGGCGCGGCGCAGATCGCACAATCTTCAAAACTCATCGTTGCCGAAACGGAGCGGCTCAGCAAATTAATCGAGCGCTTATTGTTTCTCGCCAAGCCCATCCGGCTCAAGTTCGTCCGGTTTGACTGCACGGCTCTGTGTGGGGAGGTAATGGCTGCGAAACAGGCGGAAGCCGAAGCTCTGAAAATCGATTTGCGCCTGGAACGAACGGAACCGGCGTTCGCTTGTGGTGATCCCTTCCGCTTACGGCTTCGTGAGCGGCGCTCGGACGTGCTGCCCTTGGCCGAGCATTTCCTCCTGCACTTCAGCCGTAAGCACGGATTGCGTATTGTGGGCTTCGCGGAGGATGCCGCGCTGGAACTGCAGCGTTACGGGTTCCCCGGCAATGTGCGTGAGTTGCAGCACGTAGTGGAACGCGCTGTTCTGCAAGCAGGAGGCCGAGCCATTTCAGCGGAACTGCTGGGAATCCAGAGTCAGCCCACTTCAAGCAAAGCCGTTGAAGAAGAGG
>JBJMGL010000220.1:0-12920 GCA_045807985.1 Bryobacteraceae bacterium | reverse complement strand
GGCGACCAGATCTCTGCCATTGGCGGCAGTGCCGATAATGTCGCACTCCGTCTCAATCAGCTTTCTCAAACCCTCAAGAATAAGCTGATGATCATCAGCAAGGATAATTTGTGGCCTCATAGCAAAAGCTCGGCTCCGTTAGAAATGTAGCACTGATTTTAGTCAGACGCAAAATTCATCGGAATTGTCCTTTTAATCCTTCTCGGTACAATTTCAGATGCTCAAGTCCGAGAACACGGGAGCCAATTCTCCCGGTGCACAGGAAGGCCTCGTACACTGGTTAGAGATGGGGTTGTCTGAAAGTGGATTTGGTTCGCGTTTCTGGTCGCTGGTTGGCATAACATTTTTGGGGTTTCTGGGAATCGGCACGGTCCTGCCGGGACTAGCGCCGCATGTGAAACACGATCTTGGCGGCTCGGACCAAACCGTTGGCTGGGTCATCGGCACCTTCTCATTTGTGGCGCTGGCAAGCCGCTTTTTTTCCGGGCCTCTCTCAGACCGCAGAGGCCGGAAAATCACCTTCCTGACCGGTCTCCTCAGTTGCTCGCTGGCGGGCGCGGCCTATCTTTTGCCCTTGCAGCTGACCGGAGCATTTCTAGGCCGTATTCTGCAGGGTTTCGGTGAAGCCTGTCTGTATACCGGAGCAGCCGCCTGGGCCGTCGAAGTTGCCGGAGTCCAGCGTAGCGCCCAAGCCCTCGGTTACGTGAGCAGCGCCATTTGGGGCGGCATTTCCGCCGGACCCGCATTAGGCCACTCGCTCGGCACGTTTGGACGCGCTGCCGCGTTCCAGGCCATCACTGCGCTAATGGGCTTCGCGGTAGTGACACTCGTCAAAGAAGACTTCCGGCCCGCTGCTCACCCCATAAAGCGAAGCTGGCTCCCGGCATCATTGCTGCCGCCGGGACTAGCGATCGGATTCGTCAACGTGCATTACCCGGTCATTGCGGGATTCCTCATTCTCCACTTGGCCCAGCATGGCGGTTCCGGTCCGGCAGCTTTTTCGGCTTACGCTCTCGTCATCCTGTTCTCGCGTTTCTTTCTCGGCGGATTGCCGGACCGCCTCAATCCCGCCATCACTTTTTATAGCGGCTTGGTTGCCATGGCGATTGGACTGGTAATGATTGCAACCGGCCCCCGGCCGGCAATAGCCGTTGCCGCCGCCGCCATTCTAGGATTCGGCTTTTCATTCCCCTGGTCATCGATAGCTGCCACCGTTTTGCGCCGCACCCCGGAAACGCAGCATGGCTCCGTCATCGGCTTGTTGAGCGCCTTCTACGACCTTTTTGTCGGCGTCAGCTCCCTCGTCGCCGGAGCGGTATCAGATCACTTCGGGTACTCCGTAGCGTTCCTGATGGCGGCATCGGCTCTCATCGCCGCCGCCATCGCAGGCAAATTCGTCTTTACCTCAAGTCAATCTGTTCCGGCATCCTCGGATGAAGAGCAATACTACGAACCCGCCCTGCGCTAAAACAGAAGCTTCAAAGCAAGCTGGCCGATTCTCGGATCTTGCGCGCTCGTCAGCGTCCCGAATCCGCTGCTGGAATAACTGGGAACCGGGGAATTAAACGGATTGTTGAAGTTAGTCCGGTTCAAAACATTAAAGAACTCAGCCCGGAACTGAAAACGCACGCGCTCGGATGCGAAGGGAAATTCTTTGAACAACCCTGTGTCCCAAGTAATGAGGTTTGGCCCCCGCAGGCTTCCTTTCCCCACGTTGCCAAAGCCGCCAAGCGGCGCAAGCGTGAACGCTGCGGGATTGAGATAATTCACGCAAGGCGCGGAATTTCCGCAAGCATTCCCGCCATATGGATCGATGCCGGTAAAGCTTGCCCGATCCGTGCCTAATCCGGTTTGAGACTGGTCTTTCCCCCCAAGAACCGTAAATGCTCCGCCGGACTGCGCCGTCACAATGCCAGACCATTGCCAGCCACCTACCGTATACCGGAGCAGGGCGTTTCTTCCGTTGAGCCTAGGCAGATCCCAAACATACGAAACCACAAAACGGTGCTGGTGATCAAACTCGGACGGCCCGTAATCATTGTTATGCCGTCCTGGAAAGTTCCAAGGGATAGGCGAATTGCTTCCTTGCGCAATCGTTGAAATGCCCTGATTCGCCGGCGCGTCATCGAGCGACTTGGACCAGGTGTAATTCGCCAAAATCGTGAAGCCTTGCGACAAGCGCTTCTGCAACGTCACTTGCGCGGAGTGGAAGGTGGAATTGATATCTTGTGTTCCCTGCGTAATGCTGCCATAAGGTTGGAACGCACGCCGGGCATCCGTGGAAGCCTTGCTGCCCGGTATATACACGGACGGATTTAGTTCCAGCGATTCCAGCAAATGGGTAGACCGCGATGCGACATAAGCCACACGCAACAGCCAGCTTGCGCTCAACTGGCGTTCCAAGGAAGCATTCCAGTTGTAAACAGTGGGAGTGAGCAGCTTACGATTATTGCTTGTGTCATACGTAATCACCAGCACAGGCCCCGGAAAAGGCGTAGTCTTAAGCGGCGGAAACGGGGCTGGATAAGGAATAACCGGCTGTCCAAAATAGGGATTGCTGAACGTTCCAGGAAATTGGGTCAAACTGAACTGCGGACTGAACGGTGTCACATCCACAAACCGGTTATTCCAGATGCCGGGAAATAAAGCATCATAAAAGACACCAGCTCCGCCCCGCACGCTTGTTTTCCCGTCGCCCGTCAGATCATATGCAAAACCAACCCGTGGAGCAACATTGTTAAAGCTCCCATTAGTCCCCCACTTCGGCGTATTGGGGTCACCGGGAAAGAGAAGCCCCGGAGGCGCGTTTACATAAACCTGCGAACGTACCCCAGCCGCATAATCAGCCGGGCTCCACTGCTCTGTGCGGTACTTCTGCTCCTTCCACGGAAAAAGCGGATCATAGCGCAAGCCCAGGTTAATTGTTAAGCGGCGTGAAGCGTGATAGTCATCTTGCAGATACAAGCTATATGTATTGAGAAGATTGTCCTTAAATTCGCCAAATCCCTGAGTAAAGGTGCGGGCATAGCCCTGCATATAACTTGCTAAAGCATCACCGGTCACATCGGACGTAAAACCGAACGAGCCGGACGTTCGGAACTGATTTCGCAATAGCACTTGCGCCTGAATCGCGGAGCCGCCAAACGCCAGGCTATGCTTTCCCCGCACCAGGGTGAAGTCATCACTAAGGTTGTATTGATTGCGTATAAAGGCAGCCGGATCGGTTTGGCCCGGAGTGAAGTAGCCGGTAACGGAGATGCCCTCGATGGTCTTGGCCGTGGGCGGTTGATAAATATTAACGCCCAGATCGCGAAGGCTAATACTGCCTGCGGCTGGTCCGCGATCCGAAGTCTCGCGTGAGTAACTGGCCCGGAAATCATTAACGGCAGTAGGCCCGAAGATGTGTGTTTCCCCAATCAAGGCATTTTGGGCCACGATGGTCGAATAATTTTGAAAGCTGAGATAATTGCTCGGATCAAGAAAGCCCTGATTGTTGAAGCTGTCGTAAAAGTAACGAAGCGAAACACGGTCATGTTCGGAAATCGAGTGGTCGCCCCGCGCTGTGTACTCAGTAAAGTCCTGCACAATCGGCTGCGAGTAATAAATCAGGCCATTTCCGCCTGCTTGCGGCAGATATTTCAAAAATGCCAGCGCTGCCGGATCAAGTTGACTCAGTTGCAAAATGTTTCCGGGAATGGCATTGCCATTTCGGTCATTGATCTGAATCCGTTTGCCAAATGGATTGGCTGGATTACTGGCGCTCAGCAGAGCGGAAAAATCACCGTTCCGTTCCGCTGCCGTGGGAACGTAAGAACTTGCCGTATTGCCGATAGTTCGAATCTTGGTTCCCTGATACCCAAAAAAGAAAAATGTTTTGTCCCTTCCGTTGTAAAGCTTCGGAATAAAGACCGGACCGCCCAAAGTGCCTCCATACTGATTGCGCTTCAACTGGTCGCGGGCAGGAGCAAAATAGTTTCTGGCATTGAAAACAGCATTGCGCACAAACTCAAAAGCGTTGCCATGAAAATCATTGGTGCCCGACTTGGTGACAATATTGACCACGCCCCCGGCATTTCCTCCATACTCCGCTCCATAATTGCTGGTCTGAACGCTGAACTCCTGCAGCGCGTCAGGAAACGGAAACGGCTGATTGGCATTGGTATAGAGATCATTGTTATTCGCGCCGTCCAGCCGGAAGCTAACTTGGTTCTGCCGGGTGCCATTGGTGGATACAGTCACAGTGGCAGGAAACGTCTTGGTATTACCCTGATCCACATCACTGGCGGGCGCGGGGGTAGCGCCTGCCACGACCAACAACAGCGAAGCAGCATTGCGCCCGTTCAAAGGCAGATCCACCACCCGGCGCTGTTCCACAACTTCGCTGAGGGTCGCGGTTGTGGTATTCACTTGCGGTGTTATTCCTGAAACAGAAATTGTTTCGGCTGCGGTGCCCAGCGTTAACGCTGTATTCACCGTGATGTTCTGATCCGCTTGCAGCACCACTCCTTTCTGCGTAAAAGGTCCAAACCCGGCGGCGTTAACCGTCAAGTCATACGTGGACGGTTTTAACGGAGTCACAACGAAATAGCCCTGATTGTTCGTCATCTCCTCACGGGTGGCACCGGTGGCAGGTTCCACAATCGTCACTTTCGCCCGCGATCACCGCGCCGGAAGGATCAGTAACAGTGCCGACAATGGTGCCGAAACCTTGGCCCAATAAAGCCATTGCGCAAAACAGGTAAGCGCAAAAGAACAAACAGGTATTCATCATGGAACACGCCCCTGGTAGTAAGTGTTAAGAATAAGTTACTACAACCGAGCCTAGAAACTTCTTAATGCTGAGGCGGGAGTTTCACTGTCTGCCCCGTTTGAGCGGAGCGCCGCGCCGCATCTAAAATTTCGCTCACAATTACATTCGTCTTCAGAGACGACAAGCTACCCTCTTCGGAGATCTCGCCCCGGATCACAGCCGCCAGATAGTGCAAAGGATCATCGTCTGGCGCCGTTAAGGATGTTGCCCGGTCGATATGAGACTCATTCTCCCCTGGACGGTGAACCTCAATCCCATCGCTGCGAATCGTCTTGACATAACCCGTCCGGCCATACACATCCATATCCTTCACATTGAAAGGCCAATTCCAGGACCCCTGCAAAATAGCCACGGCATTCGGGTAGTTCAACAGGACGTTCGCCTCGTCATCCACCTTCGGGTAAACCTCGGGCTGAAGCTGCTGCGTGATTGCCGTAACCGAGAGCGGACGTTCACCGTGGGTGAGCCAGGTCATCAGATCCGCGCCGTAGCAGCCAAAATCATAAAGCGCGCCAGCGCCATTCAGCTTAGGATCAGTGAGCCACGCGAAAAACTCAGGCGGAACCTGGATGAGCTTGGGACCGCGATGCCCATCACGAACTACAACCTTGCGGACCTCGCCAATCGCACTCTGCGCCAGCAAATCATAGGCGGCTTTATTACTGGCATACCAGGTAGTCTCATAATCCACCAGGACGTGAATATGGCCGCGCTTCGCCGCCTCCGCAATGGACAGAGCATCCTGATAACTAACCGCCATGGGCTTCTCCATCATGACGTGAACGCCGTGTCTGGCGCACTCCGCCACTGCTCGCGTATGGTCAAAAGTGCTGGTAAAGACCAGCGCCGCTTGCGGATGCGCATGGGAAACCATCTCATCGATGCTGGCGAAATACAAATTCGGAGAAAGGTGAAAACGCTGGACATAGGCATCGAACAGCGAGCGGTCCGGCTCAACAATTCCAACGATCCGCACATCCGGACGATGCAGCGCTCCACCCGCCGGCACCAGAGCGCCGCCATTCAGGAAACCTGCCACATGACCATGCGCCAGCCCGACAATACCGACACGAAGAGGAGCGGCGGGTGTCTGCGCGCAAAGCCCGCTACAGAAAACGAAAACCGCTTGCGTGGCAATCCAGATTTTCAGCATGAGTATCGAGTCTAAACACTATCAGATACTTGGCAAGCCGCTCAATCCGCTTTCAAGTGAAGTGACATCGAGACAATTCCTGAAACACTACGATGATTGACCTGGCTTAAATCGGTCTTTTATTGAATGTGGCAACAGAGTAAAGCAAAACTGGGAGCCTTTGCCCTCTTCGGACTCCACCCAGATCCGTCCGCCATACCGCTCAACAATACGCTGGCAGATCGCCAGCCCAATGCCAGTGCCAGAGTACTGGTCCGCTGTATGAAGCCGCTTGAAAATTCCGAATATCTGCTTCTGATAAGCGGAAGGAATGCCAATCCCGTTATCGGAGAAACAGAATTTGTAGAACCCATCAACCTCCTGACAGGACACCTCAATACGAGGCGGCACCTCTGGCTTGCGGTATTTAATCGCATTCCCGATCAAATTCTGAAACAGTTGCGTTAAGTGTACTTCCTTGACCTGAATACGCGGAAGCGCCGAATACAGAACGGTAGCTCGATTCTCGTCAATGGAGGTTTTAAGATTTAGTAAAACCCTGTCGAGGACCGTCGTCATATCAACAGCGGAAATCTCCTCGTCAGAGATATCTGCGGCTTGCGTATAAGCAAGCAGATCTCTCACCAGCATCTCCATCCGCTTGGCGCCCTGCACCGTGTACTGGATATATTCTTTAGCATTCTCATCCAGCTTGTCGGCATACTTTCGTTCCAACATCTGGCTATAAATGGCCACCATGCGCAGCGGCTCTTGCAGATCGTGGCTTGCCGAGTAGGCGAACTGATTCAAATCCTCATTGGCGCGGCGAAGCTCTTCATTCGATTGGCGAAGCGCTGCCTGTGCCTGTTTCGACTCATCAAACAGCTGCGCATTATCGAGAGCAGTCGCAGCTTGAGCGGCGATGCCCTGCACAACCTGCTCATGCTCCTCGCTGAAAACGCCAGCTTTCTGGTGGCCGAAAAGGAGTGCGCCAAAAATCTTACCGACGCGAGACTTCACCGGAACCGCCAGATAGCTCCGTATAGGAAGCTGCCCGTGCAGAATGCCTGGAAACGGATACTCTTGCCAATAGCGTGGATCAGTCGTTATATCGTCGAGCCGGATAGTAACTTCACCGCGCAGCGTAGGGCCAGCCAGCGCTGCGTGAGGTATCGGCTGCTCCTTCAGAAATCTGTCGCGAGCTACTCCAGAAAGGCTGTACAACGGAGAATCGTGCCCATCGCCCTTTACGTTATAGAATAATGCGCCGAACTCCGCGCCCACCAGGGCCGTTGCCACATCCGTGATCTTTTGGACTAATTTTTGGGGGTTCAGCTCCGACAAAAGAAGCGGACCGATGCTGTTTAGAAGTTCAGCGGTACGGCGCGCCTGCTGCTCGTGCGCGAGGAATTGGCGCCGCTCGGTGACATCTACCGTGACCCCTACCATTCGCACAGGGCGGCCATCCTCATACAGGCAGCATCCATGCGCCAGCACCCAATGGAGGGAGCCATCCGGCCACCAGATCCGGCCTTCCACCTCGAACGTGCCGTGCTCTTCAATAGCGCGCCGAGAGGCCTGCTTCCACAGCACGCGGTCCTCATGGTGAATGCGTCCGAGAAAATCCTTATAATCGAGCGGCTCGTCAAGGGCCGCGCCAATGCTCCGCTTACACTGCTCGGAAGCAGTCAACTTGCCTGATTCGAGGTCGCGCTCCCAAACGCCCAGTCCTGCCGCTTCCACCGCTAAACGCAAGCGTTCCTCGCTGGTCTGAACATTATCGTAGAGCCGGGCATGAGCAATGGCTGTTGCAGCCCTTCGCCCTAATTCCTCCGCCACCTGCAAATCCGTTGAAGTGTAGCGGCGTCCGGATTCCGCGTTGATAAAGGAGATGACGCCCAGGCTTTTATCGCCAATCAGCATCGGAACAATAAGGAGAGACGTAAGGCCGAGTTCCCGGATCAGCCGCAATTGCTCTGCATCTCGCGCCCGTTCGGCAATCAAGTGGTCTGGGATCTCCTCCATCAGGAATGACTTCCCTGTGCGAAGCACCACCCGTACGGCATCGTCTTCACGCGGCGGATATTTTTGCCTGAACTCATCGGCAAAGCGGATCTTTTCAGGATCGGAATGCTGCACCGCCACTCGCTGCACTTCCCCCCTTTCGTCCAGAATGTCCACGCTGCACCAGTCGGCAAAATCGGGCACCGCCAGCTTAGCTACGTTGGCGAGCGTTGTTTCATAATCCAAGGAGGAAGAAAGCAGCGAACCGGCTTGCGCCAGAAATGCGAACCTCCGCTCGGACCATTCGGCCCGCTGCTTCGATTCAGTCTGGCGATCGTACAATTCCGCTGTGCCCAGGGCCGCTGCCGCCAGATTGCCGAGAGCGGCGGCAATTCGCACTTCACCCATCGAAAACTGATGCGGCGTTTTCCAGTAAAAGACAACGGTGCCGCTCAGTTGACCATGAATGGAGAGCGGAATCACCAGCATCGACCTGATTCCTTCCGCTTCGAGCGCTTCTTTTCTATCCTTCAGGAAGGCTTCGCTCCGCACATCCTCAAATAGCATCGGCTCCGAAATCCCCGGCTCTAAGGAGCCGCTAGTGAAGCCAGTCTCGATATAGCGCTGGGACAGGCCTGTGGAGGAACTCAGATACCACAATTTATCGTCCCGCCTTCGCCATACGGCATGCGCGTCAGCGGAAACAAACTGCTGTGCGAGCCCGATAATTGTTCGAAGCACTTCCGCTGAGTGCGGCGAGGCCAATAACGCGCTGGACGCTTCAATCAGAAGCATCAGTTCGCGTGTTATCGACTTCTGCTCGGTGATATTGCGAGCAATCTTCGAAACGCCGATAATTTCACCCTGGTTGTTGCGGACCGGAGACACCGTGAGAGAAACCGCGATCGTCTTCCCATCTTTTCTGCGGCGCGTGGTTTCATAGTGCTCAATGCGCTCTCCCCGGCGCATGCGATCCAGAATGTCAGGAAACTCATCGGCGAGCTCCGGCACAGCCAGGGTAGAAATGTGCTTTCCTATGATTTCCTCCGTGGAATAGCCGAAGATCTCCTCCGCGCCCCGGTTCCAGCTGGTAATAATGCCGTTGAGATCTTTGCTAATCACCGCATCATCCGAAGACTCCACAATCGCCGTAAACCGGCGCTCGACAACTTCAGCAGCCTTTTGTCCGGTGATATCCGTCTGAACACGTACCTGGTAGGAACGGCCTTGAAACTCCCCTGCTGTAATCCGCGCTTGAGTATAAAAAGCAGCGCCGTCCTTTTTCCTGTTGAGCTGCTCGCCTTCCCAAAAGTCACAGAGTTGAAGCTGCTGAAGAACTTCCGCCGCTCTCGCCCGGTCTTCCTCAGCCGAATAAGCGCTCTGAACGGAAAGGTGCTGCCCAATCAGTTCGCCGCGCCCATAGCCAAACATCCGGTCTTCTGCCGGGTTCGTGTACAGGATGTATCCCTGTTCATCGCTAATGCTGACGCCCTCCGCCATATTGTCGAGCACGCGTAATTGCAGGAAGCGGAAATCGTCACCGGACCGGGCGGCCCCGAATTCTTCGTCATGGTTCACTGTCACGGAAAGGGAACGCTGCCCATTATCGTTCTGCATCGGCACATCCTACTGGCTTCCCGAGATCCGGTAATTGCCGGGCCCTCCCACGTGTATTTCACCCTGAGCACACGGGCTAAGGTTACCAGCCAGTTAGATCCAAACTGCTTTTGTATCCACCATTTTAATTCCTTCGACCAAATGTTTTATATAGTTGAACCAAGTGCCGCGCAAAACACATCTGCCAAAACGAGCCGCTCTGCTTACCACCGTAGTGGCGGCTGCATCATGCCTCTTGATCGGAGCTTTTGCCCAACCTTCCGCGCGGACGGACATGATCGCGGTACAAGTCGATCACCCAGGCGGCAAAATCTCGCCGACGATGTTCGGCATCTTTTTCGAAGACATTAACTTCGCTGCGGACGGCGGTCTATATCCCGAGCGGGTCAAAAACCGATCCTTCGAGTTTACCGAGCCGCTGACCGCGTGGACGAGGCTGGCAAAGGGCGGAGCGGAAGGCGAACTCGACATCCGCGGGGACGGAGCGCTGAACGAGAACAATCCGCATTATCTCCGTTTGCGCGTGTACAATCCCGGCTCAGGCTATGGCGTCACAAACTCGGGGTTTCGTGGTATCGGAGTTCAGCACGGTGCGACATATATCTTTTCGGCCTATGTGCGAACACCGCCAGAAACGGGACGGCGTGCCCTTCGCGCCATCCTAACGGATGAAGCCGGGAACACCATCGCGGAAGCAAAACTAACCGGATTCAGCCCCGAATGGAAGAAATACGAAGCGGCGATGCAACCCTCGGCAACAAGTCAACATGCACAGTTGAACCTATTCGTCGAGGATAAGGGCAACATCGACCTGGACATGGTCTCGCTCTATCCGAAGGACACCTGGAAAAATCGGCCTAACGGATTGCGAAAAGATCTGGTGCAGTTCCTTGCCGACATGAGGCCGGGATTTGTGCGCTTTCCCGGCGGATGCATTGTGGAAGGGCGGCGGCTGGAACTGCGCTACCAATGGAAGAAAACAATAGGCGATGTTAGTGAGCGGCGTATGCTGATTAACCGTTGGAATAACGAATTCAACCACCGGCCCGCCCCCGACTACTTCCAATCCTTCGGGCTCGGCTTTTTCGAGTACTTCCAGTTGGCCGAGGACATTGGCGCCAGTCCGCTTCCCATCCTGAACTGCGGAATGGCCTGCCAGTTCAACTCCAGCGAAACCGACGCTTTGGAGAGGACCGATCAATATATTCAGGACGCACTGGACCTGATCGAGTTTGCCAACGGACCCGTCGAAACTTCGTGGGGTGCGTTGCGGGCGCGAATGGGACATCCTGCGCCCTTCGGCCTGAAGATGATAGGCGTAGGCAACGAGCAGTGGGGGCCGCGCTACCTGGAACGCTACCGCCTGTTCTCGGCGGCGCTCAAATCAAAACATCCCGAAATTCAACTGGTAGGAAGCGCCGGGCCCGCTCCCAATGGCAAGGACTTTGACTATCTCTGGTCCAATCTGAAGAAACTGCACGCCGACATCATCGACGAGCATTACTACATGAAGTCCGATTGGTTCCTGAACAACACTGGCCGGTACGACCATTACGACCGCACCGGCCCGAAGGTATTCGCGGGCGAATACGCCGTTCAGACCTACGGCATCGCCCGTCCGGACAACCGGAACAACTGGGAAGGAGCCATTGCCGAAGCAGCATACATGACAGGTCTGGAGCGCAATGCCGATGTAGTGGCCATGACCTCCTACGCTCCCCTGTTCGCGCACGTGGACGCTTGGCAGTGGACACCGGATCTCATCTGGTTCGACAACTTGCGCTCCTTTGGCACGCCGAACTACTATGTACAGGAACTATTTGCAAATAACGTCGGCACAAAAATCCTGCCGTTGACAATAAACAAATCAGCGGCAAATGCGCAAAACGGTCTTTATGTTAGTGCCTCGCTGGATGACCGGACAAACGAAATCATCATAAAAGCCGTCAACGTGGCAAAGACCGCGCGCCCCGTGCAGATCGCCCTAGAAGGAGTAAGCGGCATGAAAGAGGGACAATCCACTGTCCTAGCCAGCGCCGATCTAAAAGCGGAGAACAGCCTGGACCGCCCGACGCAAGTAGCCCCAACCGCGTCAAAGATCACAGGAAACCGCTCCACCATCCAGGCAAACCTCAAGCCCTATTCCTTAACCGTATTACGCTTGCCCTATCTCCGATAGCAGAGTTGTTAAAAGTTTAGTCATTCGGGAAAGGAGGCAAGGGTCCTGCCCTGAGTTTTGGTAATCCATTTCACGTGGCAGTCGCATCTGAATTTTCAGTGAAATTCAGACGGTTTGCCTCGATAACGCCAGTAGAGGATTTTCATTTGTCGGCTCGCATTCTCCTCGCAGAAGATAACGCAATTAATCAAAAAGTGGCACAATTTATGCTCAAACGGGCTGGTTATGCGGTCGATATCGTGTGGGATGGCAACACAGCGGTCCAAGCCTGTTGTGCACAGGACTACGATGTGGTGCTGATGGATTGTCAGATGCCGGAGATGGACGGCTTAGAGGCCACACGGCAGATTCGGAAGTTGAACAAACCTCAGCCGGTCATTATCGCTGTTACGGCTCATGCCATAGCAGGGTATCGGGAAAAGTGCTTGGAAAGCGGCATGGATAATTACGTGTCCAAGCCTTACACAGCAGATCAACTCCTAACCATTGTACGGGAGGGACTGGATCGCTCCTGATGAGTGGAACGGGAGAAAACCCCTACTGATCCGAAACCGGTATCCACTCCGTAGGCTTAGATTGGTTAACTCCCCAAGCTGCTCCTCTTCAGGAGTCAACCGCTCACGGTTATGAAAAGTCTGCAACTCTGCAATGTACTGTTCATTCTCCTCTTCGGTGTGAATCACATGAGGAAGAGCTGCAGTCACAAGCTGGCGATAAGCCTTTTCATGAATAACAGGCATAACGAACCTATTTCTTCCAAGCTCTTCTATCGTATTCAGCGTGGGTAAGCACATGCTTTACCTAACAAGACGCGGGACCCTGTAGCCCCGCGCTCCTGGAATTTGACCCGAACTCTTACTCGCCGACCGCTACCGGCTCCAACTCCCTTTCTTCCTCCGCGACCGGCGCCATTGCCGGACGTTTCGGCGCCTCCGCCATATGAATCCCATGCAGCTTCCGGTAGGTCGGGCTGGAGTGCCACAATTCCTCATGCGTGCCCACCGCCTCCACCGTGCTGTGATTGAACACCACCACAATATCCGCCTTGCGAACCGTTGATAACCGGTGCGCGATGATGAAGCATGTCCGGCCCTTTGTAATTTTCTCCATCGCGACCTGAATCAGCCGCTCGCTCTCATTGTCAAGGTGGCTCGTGGCTTCATCGAGAATCAAAATCT
>JBJMGL010000219.1:0-3721 GCA_045807985.1 Bryobacteraceae bacterium | reverse complement strand
CACATTCTGATTGCCACCTCCATGAATTTGGTACGCATCTGTCACTGGCTCGCCGGAGAGTTGCCAGCCCAAACGCGGCGGTCGCGATTCGCTAGGCTCTGGCCGTCCTGTGCTGCCTGACCGAATTCGCCAGCAGTATCATTTTCGTTTATAGGCAGCGAAAACGTGGACAGGGCATAAACCCGTAATGGCTGGCGGTTTGCTGCGCATCGGGGGCGTGGTGGCCCGAAGGCGCTGACTCCCCCTGTACTCTCCGCTGAATCGGACTGCTCGGCAACAGGGTTTACAGTAAAGTGACTGGCAGCCCGCGATTGGATCTTCTCTGCTCTCAACTGCACTTTGTCAGTCCATCACAGACAAAAACCACTGTTATTTCCATATTGTTGTTGGATGGTCGGCGACTCGGAAAATGAGATTGTAAATGCCGCGCCAAGCAAAGGGGCTGGCCTCTCCTAGTCAGACGCCACTTTACTCGGAACGCCACTTCTCATGCACAATCGAGGATTTAAGTCTCCAACTTGCGCGTTACACGACCATGTGGCAATCAACGGACGTAAACCGACTTGGGCGAAGCCGCTAAGGCGGCGGACGCCTGCGGCGTGTTTCTAGATGATATGACAGCACAGGCATACTAGCCAGGATGATGCGTTTACCCAGAAAATAGTACGAAAGTACTTGTGCAGCTTGGATACTGTTGACTTCCGAACCGCGAGTGAGGGACAACCGTCCTTCGAGCTGGTCGGAGGCTAGAAAAGTGAGGTCGGCTTTGAGATCCTTTTCCTGAATGGTCCGGTAGCCTTCCTGAAGATTCGCCGGGATGTTCCCGCCTGCGGCTACCGAACAAAATAGGAATGCGAGTGCCCGTTGGCGCATAGCCGCGATTTTTAACCTTTATTCTTTGTGTTCCGGGTGACAATGACAGTTTAATGTCCGCGCTTCGCTTTGAAATCGAGAAAACGTGCCCTGAGACGGGCGCACGGGCGGGACTGCTCCATACGGCGCATGGCACGGTTCAGACGCCCGTATTTATGCCAGTGGGAACGCAGGGCACCGTGAAGGCGCTCACGCCGCGTGATCTCCAGAATGATCTTGACGCCAAAATTATCCTGGCGAATACGTATCATCTTTTTTTGCGGCCCGGCCACCAGCGGATTGAACGGCTGGGGGGAGTGCACAAGTTCATGCAGTGGCCGCGTGCAATTCTCACCGATTCCGGGGGGTTTCAAGTTTTTAGCCTCGATGCGCTGCGGGAGGTGACGGATGCGGGAGTCCTGTTCCGGTCGCATCTGAATGGCGACCCGCACCTATTTACTCCCGAAAATACGGTTGATATTCAGTTGGCGTTTGGGAGCGACATCGCCATGGTGCTGGACGAGTGCCTGTCCTATCCGGCTACGTTTGCAGCCGCCGAGAAGTCGATGAAGCGGACGATTCGCTGGGCTCGGGAGGGGTACGCGCATTACCGCCGGCGCGAGAAGGGGTTGCACTGCGCGTTGTTTCCGATTGTGCAGGGTTCCATGTTTCCGGAGTTACGGCGGTCTTGCACGGAAGCTTTGTTGGAACTGGATGCTCCTGGGTACGCGATTGGCGGGTTGTCGGTGGGTGAGGGGCGTGAGTTGAGTCAGGAAATGGTGGCGGTAACGGCTCCGCTGCTGCCGCGGGACCGGCCGCGCTATGTGATGGGCGTGGGTATGCCGGAAGAGTTGCCTTTGTATGTGGCGAAAGGGGTCGATATGATGGACTGCGTTTTACCGACCCGCAATGCGCGTAATGGATCTTTGTTTACTTCGGAAGGCAAGCTGGCGATTAAACAGGCGCGTTTCATGGAAGATGATGGTCCGCTTGATCCGGCTTGCGATTGTTATACGTGCCGGACGTTTAGCAGAGCTTATCTGCGGCATTTGTTTCAAGCGGGGGAGATTTTGTTTTCGATTTTGGCCTCGCTGCATAACATCCACTTTTATTTAGGAATGATGAGAGGAATGCGGGAGGCGATTTTGCAGGGGAGCTTTCCGGCATTTTTGGAGCGGTGCTCGGGATCGGTTGTTTCCAAATAGACATGGAAACAGCACACCCGCCGTATTAAACGAGTCTCCTATGCTTTCATTTAACCTGTAGACAGGATATTCATGCCATTTTTGCTTATTCTCTTGTAAACCGCTCCCTCGCCGACAGGCTCGTTCCTGACTGGGGTGCTGCCGATAGTTCTGATGATTGCGATCTTTTACTTTCTGGTGTTTATGCCGATGCGGCGTCAGCAGCGCAATCAGAAGGAGATGTTGAAGGCGCTTCAAAACGGGCAAACGGTGCTGACAAGCGGAGGAATTATCGGCACCATCGTGACAGTGAGCGATGATACCCTTATACTTCGAATTAAGCCCGACAATTTAAGATTGCAGGTGGCGCGCAGTTCCGTCACAAGCGTGGTGGGAACGGAAGATCAGGCGAAAAAGTCCTGATTGCCGCCCGTGTCTTGCGTGAAGAAATGAGACGTAATTTAAGAACTAAATTCCTATTTATCCTGGCCGTGATTCTGGTTTGTATTTACGGAATCATTGGCCTGCCCAGGAGCAAGGACGAACTTGTTGCGAATTGGCACAAGAACATTCGCCTCGGCTTGGACCTGCGTGGCGGTACTTACCTCGTGGTGCGGGTGCAGCAGCAGGACGCCTTCAATGCTCAGGCGGGAACTGATGCGGAACGGCTCAAGGAAGCAGCCCGGAAGGCGGGCATTCAATATGCCGATATCAGTGTGGATGAAGCCAAGTCATTCAATGACGCGGTGAATGCCGCCATCGTGGTGAAGGGCATTCCTTCCACTCAGGCGGGTAATTTCCGGTCGTTAGTCAATGATCAGTTCCGCCAATGGCTCATGACACCCCAGGGTGCAACCGATTACCGCCTGAAAATGCGGCCTTCGGATGCGCTCCAGTTCTGGCAGCAAGTGCTGACGCAATCGAAAAATATTTATGATCGTAAGATCAACGCTCTTGGGTTGAGCGAAGCGACGGTGCAGCAACGCCGGGAAGATGCTGATTCAGAGTTGCTGGTTCAGATGCCGGGCGTGGATGATCCGGGCCGGGTCAAGCAGATCCTGCAAACGGCGGCGCAACTGGAGCTTTATGACGTCAAGGGCGGTCCTTACGCAAGCCGCGAAGAAGCGCTTTCCCAAAGCGGCGGAGTGCTTCCGGTAGGAACAAAGCTGATCGGGTCCGCCGCTACGTCCGAGCAGAGCCCACGCGGCGGTGGTGTTTATCTGGTGGCCCGCACTCCGGTTGTGCGTGGACCTGACATCCGCGATGCGCGGCCCGAGCAAGGCCAACTGCCGGGCGCTTGGGAGACAAACTTTGTTCTCAGCCAGGATGCGGCGAAGCGGTTTGGCGACTATACCGGAAAGAATGTTGGCAACCGGCTGGCCATTGTGCTGGACGGCAAGGTGCTGAGCGCGCCTACTATCAACAATCAAATTTTCGACCAGGGCCGGATCACCGGAGCAGGGAACCAGCAGGATGCGAACGACCTGGCGCTGAACTTAAAGGCCGGGTCTCTGCCAGCTGGTATTGTCTTCGAACAGGAGAATACGGTGGGGCCCTCGCTCGGCGCGGATTCTATTCGGGAAGGCTTTGTTGCCGGCATCGCGGGAGTTCTCGCCGTGATTGCGGCCATGCTCATCTATTACAAAAAGAGCGGCATTAATGCCACGCTCGCGCTGATCCTGAAT
>JBJMGL010000218.1:0-7514 GCA_045807985.1 Bryobacteraceae bacterium | reverse complement strand
GACTGCCTTGGGAATAACCCCGAACGGCTGTACGATGGCGGCCGCATTGATGCCGGCCATTTCCTGCCGGCGCGGTGGGATTTGATGCCTAGTGATAAGTACATGTGGGCGTCTGTCCAGACCATTCGTGGTTGCCCTAAACACTGTTCATTTTGTTCCGTGTGGCGCACAGATGGTCAACGCCCACGGCAACGTTCCTCCGACGGTGTAATCCAGGAAATCGTTGCATTGCGGCGGAAGGGTTTCCGCTTCATCGCTTTAGCCGATGACAATTTTTACCCCGTTACGGCGACGGATCTGGCCCTCGCGGAGCGGCAGAACAATCAGGCGAAACTGATGGAGTTACGAGCGATTCGCGCCGAGAGGTTTACGCTGATGACACGCTTGGCGGAGCTCCCGGATGATATGGTTTTTTTCACTCAGATCACAATGGAGGCTGCTGAGGACACGGAGTTCTTAGCAGCCATGAAAAAGGCCCGGATCAAAGGCGCGCTGGTGGGCGTAGAGGCAGTTACTCCTGAAGGTCTGAAGGCGGTGTTCAAGGATTTCAATTATTCGGGCGAGCATCTCGTGAAACAGCTGCAACGATTTCGAGAGCACGGGGTCCATGTGTTGGGATCGTTCATCTTTGGGCTTCCCACCGACAACCAGGACACTTTTGCGGCGACGGCCGCCGTGGCGCAAAAAGCTGGAATCACTTTCGCGCAGTTTGTCATGCTCACTCCCTTCCCAGGCACTGTCGACTTCGAACGATGGGAAAAGAAACAAAACGGAAACGCAGCAAGCGTTGATGGTATTCCTATCACTCGATACTGGTTGATACCACCTCAGTCCAGGCCGAAGATGTTCATGCCTCATCCGTCCATGAGCTCGGACGAGATACGCGAGCGAACGCAGGACGTCTGGAACCGCTTTTATAGCCTGACATCTATTTGGAAACGATCTCGATGTGTTAGCTCTCTTCGTAGCCGCTTGGCTTTCGTATTCGTCTCTAAACTGTATCGCCAAATGTACGCGAAAACCGGCATTTCAAGTGACAGCGCACGCAGACAGCGCGCAAATCTCTTAGCTCGTTGGCTCGCTAAGCCTTGTCTCCGTCTTTTCCAGGCGAAGCCGATGCCAGATCTGCAAGCTGCGCCATCTCTATACGCCAACGAAGAACCATTCCACATTCGGAATGGCGCTTGAGCTTGATTCTTCAGTTCCAAAACGCTCGCCTCCACGCCTGTGCTCTGTCCTTCAGACACCTCTGGCTCGGCCTGTTTTCCTTTATCACGTTGGGCCTGACGCCCCTGCTCGGAGCACCAGCGACGCTCCCGTCGCAAGACGTGGTTTCGGGAATTGACAAAGCTCAAGAATATCGAGAGCAGAAGCTGGCCGGATACACAGCAACAGAATCTTACACAGTTCGCAACAGCCACTTTAACCAAATTGCTGCACTGACGGCCACGGTCATCTACGAAAAAAGACTTGGCAAAAGATATCAGGTCCTGTCGCGCACGGGCCCTGAATTTCTGCAGGAACGGGTGATCAATCGCATTCTGAAGGAGGATGCCACGCTAAGCCGCAGCTCGGAAAGACCACACACTCTTCTCACCTCGGCCAACTATTCGATGGCGGTCCAGGGAACGCAATGGCTGCATGGAAAGCTGTGCTACGTCGTCAGCATCCGGCCCCGAGTGCATAGCTTCTCCCTGATTGACGGAACAGCGTGGGTCGATGTCGAAGGCTTTTCGCTACTTCGAATCGAAGGTAGGCCCGCCGCGAGTCCCTCTTTTTGGACAGGCAGGCCATTTATCGAACGCGAATACACGGTCTTGGACGGGCTCTCCTTCCCGCAACATAGCCGGGCCATATCCAAAGGGTTCTTCGCTGGAAAATCCGAGTTGGACATCGACTACAGTCGTTATGTAATTCACTTCTCTCCCTAAAAGACAGCATGTCTGGTTTAGGCAGACTGAGCCTTGCGCCCCGATACTGATCGTTCGATGGAGGGATGACGACGAGGCGCTGCTTCCGCCTGGAACGGGAGCGCTTCGGAGGGATTATCGAAAGCGTGGGCGAGGAGTCGGAGCTGGTGGCGAAGATCTTCGACACTGGAGTACTCAATCGTGAGCGAGCCCGGCGCAGACCAACTCGCATCGGAAGGATCGATCGTGCTGCCTGCCTGTATGTGGTAAGCAGGCGTTTCACAACCTTTGTGGGCGCACTGGCAGAAATCCCTCGGTATGCCTTGAGATGCGGCTTGCTGGCAGTCCTCGCTGCAATAAGGGCTCCCGTCCTGCGTTCGGCAACCGCAGACCGCGAACTGGCACTTTTGTTGATTCTCCACGCTGATAAACCTCCTGCGTAACTCGATCGAAATCCAGGAACACACGAGAGTCTACGGGCGTCAGGCTCCCCGCACCATTTCAGAAACGAGAAAGAGTGCTCCGTACTTACTTACCTTAGCAGGGCAAGGCATGTTTTACAACGCGCTTACACCTGATCGGTACAATACCCATGTGAGATTTCTGATCATCAGTGATCCTCACGCGAACTGGCATGCTCTTCAGGCGGTGCTTTCCGACGCTGAAGGCCAATATGATCAGATTATTTGCTGTGGCGATCTGGTAGGTTATAACGCGCAACCAGGACGGGTGTTGGAGTGGACACGGCAGCATTGTGCCGCCGTGATTCGCGGTAATCACGACAAAGTGGTCGGCGGACAAGAAAACCTGGAATGGTTCAACGAGGTAGCGCAAACAGCCGCTCGCTGGACCATGGACGCGCTGGACACCGAGCAAATACAATACCTGCACGATTTAGCGAAAGGCCCATTAAAGCTCCAGCATTTTCATATCTGGCACGGCTCCCCCCGCGATGAAGACGAGTACGTCACCATTGCCGGTGAAGCGATCGGCTGTTTCGAATATTTCGAACTGCCGCTTGCCTTTTTTGGTCACACCCACCTGCAAGGCGGCTTTTTTCTGACAAAAGGCCGTATTGGGGCGGTACCGAAAGTGCATCGGGACCACCACGAGCGCGTTCTGGAACTAGAACCCGACGTGCTTTATATGATCAATCCAGGCTCCGTCGGTCAGCCACGCGATGGCGACGGTCGTGCCGCCTATACCCTTTTCGACTCCGAAGCCAACACGGTCACCCTACGGCGGGTGCGGTACCCCATCGAGAAAACAGCGCAGGAAATCGAGGACGCCGGACTACCCGACATGCTCGCCTATCGGCTCTTCCAGGGAATGTGAATCACCGCTGACCGGTGCCGCTGCAATCTGTACAATCGGTGATCTCGTTAAATCGTGGGCAAAATGCGCCCGCAGCTTCGCCGCCGCAACTTTCCCGGCCGTCTTAATCAGTTCCTCTTCCGGCGCTTGCCGGACACGCTCTAAGCTGCCATAAGTCTTTAGCAGTTTTTCGACCGTCTTCGGCCCGATACCGGGAATCTCGTGCAACTCAGAAGTCAAGCGGCTGGCATTCCGGCGCGTACGGTGAAAAGTAACCGCAAAACGGTGCGCCTCATCACGAATGGTCTGGACTAAGTGCAGTATGGGCGAAAACTTATCCAGAATAACCGGCTCATCCTCCTGCCCATACACATAGATCCACTCTTCGCGTTTCGCGATAGAAGCCAGCGGCTGCAGAGTAACGCCGATCTCTTCCAACGCATGAGCCGCCGCGTGCAATTGCCCCAGCCCGCCATCGACGATCACCAGTCCCGGAAACGGCTTTTTTTCTTCCTGCAATCGGGAGTATCGCCGCGTAATGACCTCATGCATGGAAGCAAAATCGTTATTTCCTACCACCGTCCGAATAATGAACTTCCGGTAATCGGACTTCTTCATCTTGCCGTCTTCCCACACCACCATGCTGGCGACCTTGTCAGTCCCCTGTATATGGGAAATATCGAAGCACTCAATCCGGCGGGGAGCTTCCGGCAAATTCAGCGCCTCCTGCAAAGCTTCCTGTATGGCTTTAGAGGAAGGCTTCAACGTCCGGAAACGTTGATGAAAACTGTTTTTGGTATTCATTTCCACCAAGTCGAGCAACGCCTTTTTCGCCCCGCGCTGCGGCGTTGCAATCTCGACCTTATGCCCCCGTAATTCAGACAAAAACTCTTGCAGCTCCTCACGGTCCTCAAAGTCCGCAGGCACATGAATAGTCCCCGGTATGTACTTGCTATTGAGGTAGACCTGCTTCAGCAACGCCCCCATAAACTCAGAGGCATTGAATTCCATCTGGTCTTCCCAATAAAAATCACGCCGGTCCACAATCCTGCCATTGCGCATGTGGAACAAGTTCACGGCCACCAAAGGAGGCTCAGCATAATACGCGAAAATGTCAACGTTATTGCCTTCAGCGGATGCGACCTTCTGCTTCTCCTCCACCTCATGTACGGTGGCAATCAGATTTCGCAAGCTAGCGGCTTCTTCAAACCGCATCTCCTCCGCCGCCGCATTCATGCGTTGTTCCAGTTCATGAGCGAGATCCCGATGTCGTCCTTCCAAAAACAGACGCACATCCCGCACCGCCGCCGCATAATCTTCATCCGTCACTAACTCCCGGACACAAGGCCCCAGGCAGCGATGAATATGATATTGCAAGCAAGGATGGGTATAACGCTTGGAGAAATCAAGCTTGCAGGAAGGAATCTTAAAATGCCGGTGAATAAAGTGCAGAAGCCGGTAAGCCAGATTACCCGGAAAGTAAGGGCCGTAATAACCCGCTCCATCCTTCAAAACTCGCCGGGTCACATAAACGCGCGGATACTTTTCATTCGTTAGCTTGATGTACGGATACGTCTTGTCATCACGCAGCAGAATGTTAAAGCGCGGCTTATATTGCTTGATGAGGTTGTTTTCAAGCGCCAGCGCTTCTTTATTGTTATCGACCTGGATGAAGTCAAGATCACGCGCTTCTCTGATCAGGCTTCCCGTTTTGGCTTCCGCCAGCCGGTCTTCATTGAAATAGCTCCGGACGCGACTCCGAAGATTCTTCGCCTTGCCGACATACAGGACCGTGCCTTCGCCATCCTTGTAAAGGTAAACGCCGGGCTGGGTGGGAAGCTGCGCTACTTTCTCACGAAGTTCCATGGGGCAGCTATAATTCAATTGTGACACGCGCGATGCTAGCGGCTTGTCTGTTCGCTTTCAGTCCCCTGCTTGGCTTGCCGCAACAACAGCAAAACCAGCCGGTTCCCGTTCCGCCGAATTCGAGCCAAACCACACAAACTCCTGACGAAGAAAACCCGCCGGAAGAAGACGAATCGATTGCCCCCGAGAAGTTCGTTCTCAATCCCTTAGAATCCGAGCGCAACGTCAGAGTCGGAAATTATTATTGGCACCGCGGCAAATACCGTGCCGCCGCCAGCCGCTACGAGCGAGCCACAAAATACAACCCCAGCTCGCCCGAAGCCTTTTATAAACTCGGCGAAGCACAAGAAAAACTAAAAAACAAAGACGCCGCCCGCATCGCCTTCCAAAAGGTAATGCAGATTGCCCCCGATTCCAAATTAGCCAACGAAGCTAAAAAGAAAATCAACAATAAAAGCTAAGAAATTGCAACTGACGCCTTAAGGAATTCGGCTGCGCGCTCGAGAGCAATAACCACCTACAAAATCCGCTGCTTCGGCTTGCGATTTTTCTTGCGCCGCTTCAATGCCTGCGCCGTCATCATGCTTGTCAGCGCTTTGAAGCCAGTCTCATGATCCGGAAACAAATCAATATATTGCGTCGTCCGGGCAATCTCATTCGGCACATCACACTCGCTCAAACGCACCGGCACCAAAAAGATATCATCCAGCGGCATGCGGTCAGCAGCCTCCAGCGCATGTCTCAATTCACATTGAAAATGCCCGCGCTTCCCAACCGACCGATGCGAAAAATTCACCAGAATAAAATCGGTCACATCAATCGCCTGCCGAATCGCACGCGGCCAATCCTGGCCCGGCATCAACTTGGCAACATCCATCCACGGCTCAAAACCAGCTTTTTGCAACTCATCATAAAGTTTTTTAACAGTTGCCTGATCTTCCTTTGCATACGACAAAAAAACGCGAATCCGATTATTGGGCTGGAAAACAACTTCTTCCTGATCAAGCTCGAACTTACCCAAACCATCGATTTCAATCGGAGTCCCCTCGCGAAGGCAGCGGGTAATTAGCTCAGTCAACGCCTTGCCGCGCACTGTATCGCTCATTTCTTGCCCTTCGCTGAGCCAGAAGACGATCCAGAACCGGAAGGAGGCTTCGGAGCGTTGTTCCCGCTTGCTTTCGAGGGCTTGTCCGGCGTCTGTTTCAACTCTTTCAGCAGACCGTACACCAGCGTGTCCACCTGATCCGCCGCTTTTCCTTTGGACTGATGCGACTGCTTCGCCAATCGCTCAACCAGCTCTTTCTTGTCCATCGCCTACAAGCTAAGACAAGGATCAACTCACTCGAATCGGTCAGTTCCGCTCAAGGCAGAGCCAATTTCCTACACTGACAATCACTTACCCGACATAAAACTTTTTCGCCCGGCTTGTGACCGCTTCAGCAAGGATAAGCAGAGTGAGTTTCAAACCCCGGCAAAGTTGTCGTCAAGTGACGCTTAACCACGCTCCGGCCTGGACTTCACCGGCGCTTTGACTTCTTTTTGCTTGTTTGAAAATTCGAAGCCATTGAGCCTGGAGCTGCTCAATTCTGAAGGGGTTGCGGCGCGAGATGCTGCGCCAGTTGCGTGCAGTCTTCGCAGCCGCACTCCCGGATGGCTTGCTTTTCCTCTTCCCACAGGCATTTGACCTTCTGCTTTTTCTCCTGCTCGACGCACTCCTTCTGTGACTCTTTCAACTCCGCTTGTACAGTTCCGTTGCGCTGTTACGAAGCCAGTCTTCATAATGCGCCTCCTTACCATGAATTGGTGTTAGCTTTCCAGCAAAACCCGGATAGCAACGTTACCTTCAACAATTCACGGAATCGAAGGTTACAGTCAGCGGCATACTCTAACGATCGCCGGGTGCTCGCGCGATTTTCAGTATTAGTCCTGGTTCTGCAATAAGCCAATCAGGCGGTCAACCTGCAAAGTGCTAGACCGTTGCCACCTCAGACAATTACCGTTGGTATACCTGAAATAGAGACCGCGCCACAGTGCATCAGGTAAATCGCCGTGGCATTAAGTGCGCCCGGAGAACGTGTCGAGTCCGATTCGTCGCCTTCGGGTATCCACAGAACCAAACCCTCACGAGCGCGGGTCATCAGCACTCGATAAGAATTCATAGCAAAACGTCGAGCATCTTGATTGCGAACCTGTTGCCATGCAGGTCCCGAAAGGCGAGAAATAGCCCAAGCTTGCGAGACCTCACTCCAGAGAAGATCACCACCCCAGCAGATGCAAGCGAAGTCAAGTTCAAGTCCTTGACAAGTATACTCGTTTGCCGGCACCTCAAGAGCGTACGACGATCTTATGTCACCTTGCGGATTAAGGTACCAATAGGCGATCTCGTCGCCAGCGGAGGCATTCAGCATAATTCCGAGCCCATCG
>JBJMGL010000217.1:0-11331 GCA_045807985.1 Bryobacteraceae bacterium | reverse complement strand
TGTGAGAGCTGGAAAGTCAATTGTGGCGGCGAGCGCTTTTGCTCTCTTAACCAGCGCGGTTTCGGTTCCGGTGGCCATGGCCCAGGGTACGAGCCAGCAACAGCAGCAGCCTGCGGCAGGTGGTCAACAGCCCGCTGCGGGTGGTCAACAGCCTGCGGCAGGTGGTCAACAGCCCGCTGCGGGACAGAAAAATTACAAGGACCGGGCGGAGTATGACCTTTACGCTAAGATTACGCAAACGGCAGATCCCGCCGCCCGGCTTCAGCTTTTGAAGCAGTGGGAGGAGAAGTATCCGCAAACGGATTATGCGCAGGAGCGTTTGCAGTACTATGTAGTCACCTTAAGTGCGTTGGCTGCCAAGGACCCTGCACAGCGCCAAACGCTGATTCAGAAAGCGGGCGATTTGCTGAAGCTCGATCCGAAGAATTTTCAGGCGCTGTATGCGATAGCGTTTTATGGTCCGGGCGTTGGTGGGCAGAATCCGCCTCCTGACCTCGTGACGCAAGTGGATAGCGCCGCGCATGGAGTGATTGATGGAGCAGAGGACGTTTTCAGTGCCGCGAAAAAGCCAGCGAGCGTAAGCGATGCCGATTTCCAGAAGATCAAGAGTCAAGCTCTGGCCATAGCTCATAACGCTCTGGCTTGGGAAGCCACGACAAAGAAAGATAATGCGACTGCGCAGACCGAGTACACGGCTAGTCTGCAAGCAAACCCGGAGCAGGCCAACATTTCCGCTGTTCTCGGCAAGATGCTGGTAACTGATAAGAAGTATCCGGAAGGCTTATTTCAGTATGCTAGAGCCGCTCAGTACGATGGTCCTGGCGCGCTGCCTGCGGCTACCAGACAGCAGTTGCTTGATTATTTCAACAAAGCTTACAAAGATTTCCATGGTAGCGACGAAGGCAAGCAGCAGCTTTTAGACCAGGCGAAAACGTCCGCTGTGCCGTCGGGTGATTTGCACATCACAAATGCATCGGAGCTTGCCAACAAGCAAGCTGAGGAGATGAACAAACGGATCGAATCTGATCCCGGATTTAAGGTTTGGTATGCCGTAAAGCAGAATTTGCAGGACAAAGGGGATGCTTTCTTTACCAGCAGCGTAAAGGATTTCGAACTGCCCGGAGAGGCAGTCCCGAGCAAGAATTTTACTGGCACTGTGATCTCGGTTGATCCTACTAAGGTCACGCTGGGTGTTGAAGACCCCACGAAACCGGATGCCACGCTTGAGTTCTCCCAACCGTTGCCCGCTTCCGCCAACGACAAAGTGAAAGTGGGTGAGAAGCTGGATTTTGCTGGCATAGCCGATAGCTTCACGAAAGATCCTTACATGCTGACCTTTAAAGATCCGACTATACCGGGCGTGCAAACCACAGCTCCAGCACGCAAGGCAACACGAGGAGCGCGAAGGCGTTAGCCAAATAGTTAAAAACGAAAGCCCCGAGGATCACTCCCCGGGGCTTTTTTATTTTCTCCAGCTCCGCTTACATCTTGTAACGGCCCATATCCTCATCGTTCAGGTTTTCCAGCCACTTCCGCAGTTCTTCGTTGTTGACCTTTTCCGAAACGGTAGTCGAATTTTTCGATGTTTGCAGAACGCGGTCTTCCACGTAGATCGGACAATCGTGGCGGAGAGCTAAGGCCAGGGCGTCACTCGGGCGGGAATCCACGCTGATCAGCTCGCCATTGCGTTCCAGCCAAATCAGCGCATAAAAGGTGTCATCTTTCAACTCGCTGACAACTACCTTTTTGATCGAGGTATCCAAACCCATGAGCAGAACCTTGATCAAGTCATGCGTCATGGGCCGGGGAGTTGTCACCTTTTCGATTTCGAGCGCGATCGCATTCGCCTCGTAGATGCCGACCCAGATCGGCAAAACGGCTTCTCCGGCCAGATCTTTCAAAACCACGATGGGCATGTTGGTCATCGGGTCCATCATGAGGCCGCGAATCTTCATTTCTACTTCCATATTTGCTCCAGTACCCATACCTTCCAGCCTACTGCACAGAAGTTGGAACGCGCTCGCCAGCCAAGCTGTTCGGTCCCGCCCGCGTGATCAGCACATCCATATACTGGCCTATCAGGGTTTGATTTTCCCGTGGCGCGGGCAGAGCCGGATCGATAAAGTTGAGAGTCTTGTGCTGCGAGGTGCGTCCGATCCATTGGCAGGTAGCGGAATTATAGCCCTCCACATGCACCTCTTCACGTGCGCCGACGTATTTGGCGTTACGCCGCAGCTGGATGGCTCGCTGGCGCTCCTGGAGTATCAGGAAGCGCCGGGTTTTTTCTTCCTCGGGAATGTGATCTTCATATTGCAGCGCGGGAGTATTGGGGCGCTTTGAGTACTTGAAGATGAACATCGATTCGTACTCGACTTCTTCAATCATTCGCACGGTATCCTCGAAATCCGCTTCGGTTTCGCCGGGAAAGCCGACGATAATATCCGTCGTGATGGCGATGTCGCGCTTCGCATTCTTCATCCAATCGATACGGCGCATGTAATCATCACGTGAGTACAAGCGCTGCATGCGGGAGAGAACATTTGTCGAGCCGGATTGGACCGGCAGGTGAACGTGATTGCACAACACCGGGTCGGCATCAATGGCATCGATAATTTCTTTGGTGAAGTCGCGGGGATGAGAGGTGGTGAAGCGTACGCGGCGCATGCCGGGAATTTGGCCCGTGCGCGCCAGAAGCTGAGCGAAATTCCAGCCGTCCGGCGAAGGGTCACGATAGCTGTTGACGTTTTGCCCTAGGAGTTGAATTTCGGTATAGCCCGATTCCATAAGAGAGCGCGCTTCGCGCATGACGCTTTGGCTGGTTCGGCTGCGCTCGGGTCCGCGAGTGAAGGGAACGACACAGTAGGCACAGGCCTTGTCACAACCTTCAATAATGGTGATGTAGGCGCGGTGCGGATTGTCGCGCCGCGTGAACGGAGTGTCAAAGGTTTCTTCGGTGTCAAGACTTAAGCCGGTGACGCGGCGCTGACCGGCTTCGAGTTGCACCAGCATTTCGGGCAGCTTGGTGTAGCTGGCCGACCCGGCAACAAGGTTTACATGGGGAGCACGCTCGAAGATGCGCTCACCTTCCTGCTGGGCGACACAGCCGAGAACTCCGAAAATTTTATTCTTGCCCGCGTTGCGCTTAAACTGTTGCAGCCGGTGAAAGACCTTTTGTTCGGCTTTGTCCCGGATGCTGCAGGTATTATAAAGGACCAGTTCGGCCCTTTCCGGCGTGTCGACCTGTATATAGCCTTGTTGCAGCAGCGTGCCCACGACTTTCTCCGAGTCGTGAGCGTTCATTTGGCAGCCGAAAGTTTCTATGTAGAACGTTTTCATTTGCTAACCGTGCAGAAGGCGCATAAACCAGCTAATGCCGAAGAGCGCGGCAATGAAACAGCCAAAACAATAGACGCCATACCGGAGGCGTTCGGCATCCGAGCGCTTGGTCACTAAACCTAGGATAATGCTTGAAACGAGCGCCAAAAGAATGGCTACTTCGAAATGGTCGAGATTGATGTGCATGGAAGATTAGTCCTTTTGACGAGTTGCGATTTCGTAGGCGTCCACAATGGCAAGAATGTTCAGAAGGCCGGCGGCCACCAGAAACTTGGAGCCGTAATCGGCGGTATGACCAGCCTGATCGGGGGCCGCATAGCCAAGAAAGGATGCAAGGAAGTACAGCAGACCCGCCGCGGCATCACCGACAAAGCCGCCATATTGAATCAGCTTGGAAAGTACATCGCCGCCCCCAGAAACCTGGGAAGTGGCGGTGAGGGTTCCCGCTCCATTCACTTCAAATCCATTACCGCCCGGCACAAACATGGAACCGTGCATCAAGATGCCGGCCAGGAATGCCACGAGAACTGTCCCAAAGATAATGGCGCCCCGGCTGCGGCGGCCTAGCAGGAGGTGTCCCGCTCCGGGAATGAGCCAAGCAGTCAGGATTGTAAGCAAAGGTGAGCGCACAGGCGCGGGAGCGCTGATCGTAGCAGGTGTAGCTGGCATGTCTATTTAAATTTTAGCTGGAACTTCGATTGGAAATACGAAGTTAGTGTTTCGGAGGTTCCATCACGAGATCAGCGATTACCTGACGAATAACCATGGCAGTTTGCGGAGAGACGATCAGATAACGGCAGTTGCCGCCTTTATCAGGGGTAAATACGGTTGTGTTCTTTGGGCCTAAAGTGACGCGGCCGGGAGCGGAAAGCTCAAAATACTTGTGATAGGGGCGAATGGCTTCGAGCACGGCGGTAGGGTCCCAGCCAGGACGGTTTTCCGGTTTTTTGAAGAACAGATGACAGGCTTCACCGATGGGATTCGTGTCTGCGGCAGTAATTAACTTTGTAGCGCTGGAGTATGGAAACGTTACGGCAAGACCAATTTCAAAGCCGCTGAAAATGATGGGCGTGGGCCATTTGGCGAATAGAATCCGTGCGGATTCAGGGTCTGTATAGATATTGTATTCAGGCTTGGGCTCGACGAAGTTACCACCCATAACCGACAAGAGCTTTACTTTACGCCTGACCAGGTCGCTACCGCCGGGAGATTGCAGCAAGCGCGCGAGGTTAGTGCTGAATCCGATTTGGCCTATCGTGACGGAACTGTCCGGCTGTTCCTGGAGGATGCGCGTCAAAAGTTCGACAGCCTCGGGCGCTTCCGAGCCGTTCTGAAGGCGGTGCGGGTAGAGATAACGGCCCTCCCCGTCGCGCCGTTGAGCGGGCCCTTGGATCATAGCGTTATCTTCTGGGGTCTTGCCGTGGCGAACGGTCCCAATGGGAATGTCAGGACGGCCGTAAAAGGTGTTTACTAAATTGACAAAGGGCGCGGCGTATTGATTGTCCTTGGTGATCGTGACCGCCAGCAAGTGTACTTCGCCGCGATTTTGGAGCGCATGGATCATGGCGAGCGCGAAGGTGTCATCAATGTCATTGCCGATGTCGGTGTCGAGAATGAGCCGCACCGGTTCCGCAGTCGCCGAACTTTGAACAGTCATGCTCAGAAACAGCAAGAGTCCCAGGCAGAAGAAACGAAGCATATTAGCTGCGTGATCGTAGCATGTCTTTGACAAGGCAATCGCTTCTTACTCACCCACATCCAAGTAGTCGAGCTTCGGATCGGGTTCTGAGTGGAGCGGCTGTATTTGCAGCCAGGCGTGAGTCTCCACAGGCCACGACCGTACCAACTCTGGCGTCTCCGGATCTTGGGGCTCCTAGAAAACGGCAGGCGAAATCAAAACGCGACCGAAAAGGCGAGAAAGCAAGTCGGCCTGTTGGATCAGCGCAAGGTATTCAGCGGGTTCGTATCGGCAATAACGATCATGTGGCTGGTAGTACCTGGAGGGCATTACCGGCTTGCCGGTCGTACTCCAGATCCATAAGGCCGTAATGAGGTATACGCCATGCTCCTTGAGAAAGGCATGGACCTGCGTTCTGGTGTGATAGCCGAGCAAGCGCCGCAATTGAGCGTCGAGAGCTTTTTTTCACGGTACCCTTCGAGAGCAATGTCCTCCAGTGCGGTGCGTTCGAGCGTGTGCCCGGAAGCGGTAAGGAAGTTAAAAAGCTTGTCGGGTACATCCAGCGTCACTTGGCGCATGGCAGCGGAGGGCCGCTTTGCCCTGTTGGCCCGTTATCATCGAAGCAGCCTGGCTCTTGCGGGCCTACTCGCAGGCGCTCGGCATCCGGCTATCCTCTTTCAACGCTCAGCCCTTTCAGCTTGCTTCCCTGGACGAGGGGTCCGCGCTGTGCGGCGGCGGAAGTGAGTAAAACAGATCGGATTTTAGTTGTTCCTGCTAGGCCCGACAGAATTTCCATGAGGTACACGCTGCGAACCGGCCGGTTTCATCGGGAAAGCCGTTAAGCGCTTACACTGAACAGAAACATTTCAGCTGGAGATTGATTTATGCTCCCGCTTCTGCTATTTCTGAAGTCACTGAGCAAAGCCCACCGCCTGGGGCGCTGGGGTTCGAAGAAGTGGTTTCAAACCACCGAAGGAGCCAACCGATCGCATGAAAACCAAAGGAGCCCTCCCCTGCCAGGGAGATCACTGTACTCGGGAGTCCGTCTCTACTCACGTGATTTGCTATCGGGGGCTGCGGTTCCATCTGCCTTTGTGCGAGGAGCATGGGGCCGAGCTGCAAGCAATCGAAGGGACTGAAGCCCCTGTCGCATCGTTCCGGGCCTCCGAGGACGTGATTCGCATCACCCATGGTCAGGAGACCATTGCCCAGATCTGTTACACCCATAGCTGTCCGGCCATCACCATCGCCTTTCCGGAGGAAGCTCCCCCGGCCGAACAGACCGAAAGGAATGGGTTCTCTCCGACACGGGAGACAGAAGCAGAGAGTCGAGTGACAGCCTAAAAATCCGTGTCAAAGGAAGCCTCAGAGATCTGTCAGAGCTCGGTTCCAGTCTCCGTCGAAGATCTCGGCTGCCCGTTGCTTAAGACTTGTAAATGATTCAAAACACAAGAAGCCGTCCCGGCCATCGTGCGCCGAGATCACGATTTTGCGCTCAAAACTGAGTTCCGGCAGATCCCTATCACCAGAGCAGCCTCGTCATTAACGAGCACTACACCGATACCGGCGGCTTCTCCGATCACGTCTTTGCCATATGCCGTCTACCGGGCTTCCGCTTTGCGCCGCACATCCGCGATCTGAAGGAATGCTTCGGGTTCGTGCAGACCTACAACGAAAAGCCGCGTCGGCGCTTATGGGAATTCCTGAAATCGCGAGGCATACAGGAGAATCAGCAGATCGTGTTCCTGTCCGACGGCGGCGAGAATGTCCGGCGTGTCCAAGAGTACCTGCATCCCTTCAGTGAGCATCTGATCGACTGGTTCCATATCACGATGCGGCTGACGGTTCTGCAGTAGCAAACTAAAGTATTAAAGGAAGAGCGTCCGCCGACGGGGAACGAAGTGTCGAAGCAGCTCGAGAGCGTGAAGCATCTGCTCTGGCATGGCAACACCGAGAGAGCACTCGAGCGCTTAGTCAACCTACCAATCGACTTAAGCTTGCTGCAAGCCCATTCTCAGCCAGCCGCCAAGGTGGCCGAGAGCCTGGCGGCATTTGAAACGTATATCCGTAATAACGGCGAATTCATTCCCAACTTCGGCGAACGCAGACGGCAGGGAGAAACCATCAGTACCGCCTTTATGGAATCGACGATCAATCAGATCGTGAGTAGACGATTCGTCAAAAGCAACAGATGCAGTGGACCTTGCGGGGTGCTCATCTCCTGCTCCAGACGCGGACCAAAGTCTTAAACGAAGAACTGGACAACACGCTCCGAAAATGGTACCCACGGTTTCGAGCTGTAGCGACATGATCCCCGACTTTTGACGCACTCGCCTAGCACGGAACCCCAGCTTATCCCGTTCACCCGTCTCCTTTTTGCATCTGCTCAAACTTCGCAATCGAATCCTCAGTCGTAAACCGCGCTCCACAAGTAGACCGCATATTGATGTTGAGTGGTTCTTACTTTTGAGGAGTGATTTGTTTCGTGCTAGAGAGAATTCAGCTTGATTTCTGGAACGCACGAACCCGTCGCCTAGAGTGGCTCCGAGAACGGTTGCCAGCGCTTTAATGCAGATATCCCCGAAGGCGGGATCACGGCCCGGATAGAACCGCTGCAGAATTTCACTGGCATACCCGACAGTCGATCCGATTCCAACGATCCACAAGAAGCGATAGCGTTTCACTGGAATCGTGTAACTCAAAATCCCAGCCAGGCCTGCGAATAAGAACACGTGAACACTTTTATCCGCGACAAAATGCATACTTTCGTACCAGTCGAGATGAAGGTAAAAGAAGTCGAAAAAGGGCGAAATTGCCGTGGAAAATACTGTTTCTGAGAACTGACCGGCCCAAGTGGTCGAGGAACAAAAGATCAAGCTGATCCAGACCGCCACAGCCAAGGCGGGAGAGGCGAAGGGGGTCTTTTTTTTGGAGACAGGTTTTGTACCATTTCCAGGGTTCGTCACGGCAAAGACACGAGTCTGTATCGATGAATATGCTGCGCTTTTGAATGCTTTTAGGCCAGGCGTAACGCGACCGGGAGGAAATGAGCAAAAGCAGGAAGTGAGTGTGGTTCCGTTTCGCTTTGGGGCTATTGAGGACCGGAAGGGCCGACGCATCCGGCACAGCCGAATAAGGTTCATACCCGGCTTTGTCCCACGCACAGCGGCAGGGAATCTTATTCCGTGGATCGGAACTGACTCTTGACGTCGGAGTTTCATTGCGAAGTTTAGTAGGCAAGCAAATTTGAGTGCTTGAGTTCGGTCGAGAGATCAAGTGCTAGGCAGCAAGGCCGGAGAGATCCGCTCATAAACTTTGCTTCTGTTAATACATCTTTTTTGCTGCCCATTTTACTTGTCGTTTGTGAATCAGGTGTATCGTCTCGACGCCTTCCAGCGTTCGTTGGGCGCTCGGAAACGAACCGTAGCCTTTCGCCAGCTAACCGCCTTTTTCCGCAGAACGACCCGCTACTCGACCTGGGCACATTCGACGGAAGCTTGCACTTCCTCAGTAACCGTTTTCGGAGAAACATGTTGTGCCTGTAAATGAGGGTTCATGGCAGCAAGCAGTGACGAACTGAATGCGGCTGCCTCCAGAGAATGGTGCTCGACCCGATCAAGTCCCTCTGGAATTATATTTCCGGTATTAAGCGAATTATCCGCACCAGGGAAAAGAGCATCAATCTCATTTTCGAAACGTCGCAATTTGGCGCGAGCGTCCGCCACACCCACAAACGCAAATGTCAAAAAAGTTATGAACGCAAGCCCTCCGGCTGCAAAAAGCATTCCAGTTCCTCCTACTCAATTTTTCCCGGCTCTGTTACGTTACGACCGGTAGATATGGCCTGATCCCCTCCTCTTCTGAAGGGTCTCTAAACCAACTTATCGGACATTTACAGTTCGCTTTTGAGAAAAGTTTGACTTCGAACAATAAACAGGGTCAAGACAGTTCCGATGAGGTTGCTACTAAATGATGATGCGGCAGCTAAACGGGTTGCGACTGTCTTTTGAATCATTCCCTAACTTCCATTACGGCGAAAAAGTTTGGAACTAATTATTGAAGTGGGACATTTTTGTCGATATGAGCAACAGGACGGAGGCACAATGTGCATCTGCAGACAGGAACCATCCGTTGGGACTGAAAGGGACGAAGTCTGCCCAAATGCCAGCAAATTGCGCTGAACTTATCATGATTAAGCTTCAATCATTCCACAAAAAGAGTTAGGTCACATTAGACCTTTCGGATGCAGTTCGCGGCTGAAAAAAGGAAAAGATGACCCGAAAGCAGAATGACGTGAAAGGACGGATTGAGAAAAAGGAAATGAATCAGCTCTTGGCCGAAGACCGGGATCTGCTGAACATAATTGTTGAACAAACGGTACAGCCAGTGTTCGAAGCCAAGGTGGAGGAAGCCTTACCAGGGGGCAAAAGCGAACGGGCCGAGCGCCGGCTGAGCTACCGAGCTGGCTGTTACAGCCGTACGCTGATCATGCCCTACCGATTAATTTGGATGTGTTAGTCCCGTACTTCGTACGGCCAGTTAGGGCTGCATTTGTTCTGGTACACACGATTGTTTACAACTGTTGACCGATGTATACGCAGCCGCTACACTCGGTTTCATCCGAAGCAAACAGCGGACTGAGAAGCTCACCGCTGAGATCCAGGCAAAACGGATTTACTCCTCGGCCTGTATAGTTTTTCCTGAAAATGACGATGTGACAAATATGGGCGAAGCCTGCCCAATTTGCGGAGGAATTAAAAATGGCAGAACTCGATTGGTACGCACTCAAGATTCGAACACGTTCCGAAGCCGTGGCACTGGCGTCGTTAGATTATTACGGTTTCGAGTCGTATTGTCCGCAGGTGAAAACCCAGCGCAAGTATTCTGACCGGATTAAGTCGGTAACTGAGCCGGTTTTCCCTGGCTACCTATTCTGTCGCTTTGATCTATCAAGCAAGTCGAAGGTGCTTTCCAGTAACGCGGTGGAGCGTGTTGTGGGTTTTGGCTCGCAAGCCACGCCGATACCAGCATCCGAGATCGAGGCTATCCGCCGGACAGTGGATGCAGGCGGGGCGGCGGCTCCTGTTCCGAGGATGGGGGACCGCGTTCGAGTGATCGCCGGCTCCCTGCAGGGCATAGAAGGCGTTCTCGTACGAGAAGCTAATGCAGCTAGTTTCATTGTTTCGGTTCAGCTTCTCCAGAGATCCGTTTCGCTGAGCATTGAACAGTCGGCTGTTGAACTTATTTAAATTGCATTACCCGTGTTGTTAATACAGATCTCTACATGTCTATCCGCGACCCCAAAAACAAAACCATAAGCTTTCGCCTGTCTAAACAGGAGTACGCCGTAGCCGACCATGCTCGCCAGGAACGCAATTTCGAGAGCATGTCCATCTTTGCTCGCTGTGCCGTGCTTGCCTATAGCAGTCATCCCCCGGAAGGGGCAGAGACGGCACTCGAAAGCATGAAACAACGCTTAGATGCAGTTGTTCAGCAGGTGGCAGATCTTGCCAAGCGGTTCGCGGAAAAATAAGCGCGCGATTTTAATCAGAACCTGAAAGCCCAGATAAAAAACTACAATGAACCGAACCAGACCATTAAGCATAATCCTAGCTCTGCAAGCCCTTGCCTTGCTCGCGTCGGGCCAAACCGCAGACCTTCGCAACAGACCTCCGCTCGAAAGCAATCTCCCGATCGAAGCAGTGGGTCCCGATGATCTGCTGGCGCTCTCGGTAGCCGACTGTGCAGAACTGACCAAGACGTTCCGGGTGGCGAAAGATGGCCGGCTAACTCTGCCGCTTCTCAAACAGACTTTATCAGTCAATGGTTTAACACCCCCGGCGATTGCTGAGGCAGTGAGCCAGGAACTGGCCAAGGAGCAAATTCTCATTCAACCCGTGGTTTCCGTTCAGGTAATCGAATATCGAAGCCATTTGGTTACGGTTGCCGGAGCGGTGAAACGTCCTGGACAGGTACAAGTGGCCGGTCACATGACGTTGCTGGATGTTCTTTCAGCAGCGGAGGGCATATCTCCCGAAGCGGGTGCCGTCGTTATTCTGACAGCACCGAACACTCACGCACGTCAAATCATTCCACTGAAGAAACTTTTGGAATCTCCCACTTTGGACAACAATCCCGTGCTAGCTGGCGGTGAGGAGGTGCGGGTGCCAGAGGCAGCCAAGGTATACGTGATGGGAAACGTTAAAAAGCCCGGCGCTTTCCCGCTGCACGATGGCCAGAGCACTACTGTTCTTAAGATTATGGCGGAGTGCGAAGGCACGCTTCCCTATTCGAAAGCGACCGCCTACATCTATCGC
>JBJMGL010000216.1:0-1745 GCA_045807985.1 Bryobacteraceae bacterium | reverse complement strand
TTCCGCAGCAGAAGCGGTTCGCCAGGAACGGGAAGCACGTTGATTGTCATTGATGCATCAGCGGTGGTCGAAATGCTGCTGGGGTCGGCAAAGGGATGGAAGGTGGAACAGCGGGTATTGGGCTCGGGAGAGAGTTTGCATGCTCCGCACCTGCTGGATCTCGAAGTAACACAGGTGATTCGCCGATATCTGCAGGCAAAAGCGCTAACTCCGTCGCGCGCCCAAATGGCGTTCGATGACTTTCGAGCGTTGAAATACCGAAGGTATCCGCACGATGTTCTGCTAAAACGGATTTGGAGCTTGCGGGACAATTTCACTGCTTACGATGCGGCGTATTTGGCTCTTGCGGAGGAGATTGGAGCAACTGTAGTTACGTGCGACGGCAAGATGGCGGGATCAGGGCACAACGCGAAAGTGGAAGTGGTGTAGGGATGTAGCGGAGCTTCGCTCCGCCTGACGGGCTTGGAAGCCCGTCTCCACACTTTGAAATGCTGTTGAGGATCGGCTGTTCCGAAGTTCAACACAGAGGTCACGGAAGATCAGAGAACACGGAGTTTGACCAGAGAAGGTGGGGACGGTAGAATAGAGTTTTGCCCAGGCAAAATTATTGTATCTAGAGGGATTTAGCAGGATATGGCAAACCACTTTTCGGCCCTGAAGCGGGCCCGGCAGACGGAACGCAAGACTGCCGTCAATCGCAATAACAAAAGCCGTCTGCGCACTGCGGTGCGCCGTCTCCGTGAAGCGCTCGCCTCGGGCGACAAGAACAACGCCGCCACCGTGTATCGCGAGACCGTTTCGGCGCTCGACAAGTCGGTGCAGAAGGGCGTCATTCACAAGAATACCGCGTCGCGGTACAAGAGCCGGTTGAGCAAGCGGCTGGAAGCGGTAAAGTAAGTTTCGAGTTTCAGGTTTCGAGTTGCAAGCGGCAGGTGATGAGCCTGCCGTTTTGCTTTTCGGGGAACAACCCCACTCAAGCAAAGGAAGCTTGAATGGGGCACCCACGGCAAAGCGGAGCTGCGCTCCGCCCGATGGGCTTGGAATCCGTCTCCACACTGTGCAGAGTTTTTTCAGTTCGTGTTGCGTCCGGGCCCTGCAGTTTCCTTCCTGATAAAATCCTCGCGATGAATAAGGTTGTGGCTTCGGCGGATGAGGCGATCCGCGATATGCAGGACGGCGCGGTGCTGATGGTTGGCGGCTTTGGGCTGTGCGGTGTGCCTGAAGACCTGATCGAAGCGGTGCTGCGTAAGGGCGTCAGGGAGCTGACGACGATTTCAAATAATGCCGGCGTTGATGAGTTTGGGTTGGGGAAGCTGCTGAAGAGCCGGCAGATCAAGAAACATATTGGCAGCTATGTGGGCGAGAACAAGATGTTTGAGCAACTGGTGCTGTCGGGGCAGTTGGATTTGGAATTGAATCCGCAGGGGACGCTGGCGGAACGCATTCGCGCGGGCGGGGCTGGCATTGCTGCGTTCTATACACCGACGGGATATGGGACGCTGGTCGCGGAAAGGAAAGAGACGCGGGAGTTCGATGGGCGTCCGTATGTGATGGAGCGCGGGTTGAAGGCGGATTTTGCGTTGGTGAAGGCGTGGAAGGCGGATCGCTGGGGAAACCTGGTGTATCGGAAGACGGCGCGAAATTTTAATCCGATGATGGCGACAGCGGCGCGGGTGACGATTGCGGAAGTTGAGAACCTGGTTGCGGTCGGCGAGATCGAACCGGACCAGGTGCATACGCCGGGG
>JBJMGL010000215.1:0-7991 GCA_045807985.1 Bryobacteraceae bacterium | reverse complement strand
GCCTGTTCGCTGTTGTAATAGCCGTTCCGAGTCTGGGTGCATCCACGGACAAGTATAGTGCGTACAATCCGTTCAGGGGATTGTATCAAATTGCTCGGCCACTCGGAGGTAATCCAAGTTGATGTATAGTCGGCAAGCCGGACAGTTATCCCGCACGTCACCGTTCGGGGGCAGCGATACCAAAGCCTGAGTTTGGGATGGAGCAAGTTCCATTAATAAAGGTTCGTTCAGCTTTGGGTTGAACGCTTTATAGGTAGGCCCTGCTTGTCAGCAAACGTTAGACTCAAAATGTGAAAGAAGCAGCTCGCTTCATCGAGGTACAATCATCAGTCCGTCCTAAAGTAGCCGTTGTGCTCGGGAGCGGACTGGGCGCATTTGCCGACTCGCTTGCTAACGGAGTGCGGATACCGTACGATGAATTACCGGATTTTCCCATTTCCACAGCGGCGGGGCACGCTGGCGAGCTTGCCATCGGCACGCTTGGCGTAAACGGGAGAGCGGCTCTTGATATCGTCGTCATGTCCGGGCGCTTTCATCTTTATGAGGGCTACACGGCACGGCAGGTCACTGCCGGTATCCGTCTCTTTCGCGAACTTGGCGTGGAGCGTGTGGTCCTCACAAATGCGGCGGGTGGAATCAATCTTGCTTTCAGACAAGGCGCATTGGTGCTTATTTCCGATCACATCAACTTGCAAGGCGCAAACCCGCTGGTGGGACTAAATGACGCGGCGCTTGGTCCGAGATTTCCCGATATGACGGAAGTTTATCCGGCTGCTCTGCGCGAGATTGCAAAAGACACAGCGAGCAAACTCGGCATCGTTTTGCAAGAAGGAGTTTACGCTGGGGTGCTTGGCCCCAGCTATGAAACTCCGGCGGAAGTTCGCTACCTCAAAACCATAGGCGCCGATCTGGTGGGTATGTCCACGGTCGCTGAGGCAATTGCGGCAACCCACATGGGCATGCAAGTGCTTGGCATTTCCTGCGTGACGAACACAGCAGCGGGCCTGAGCAGCGAAAAGCTCAACCATCAAGAAGTGCTGGAGACTGGACAACGCAGTTCACGAACATTCTCGAAACTGTTAACAGCGCTTTTACCAAGGTTGCTAGACAGTGAGTGAGATTGTTCTTTTTGACATTGATGGAACATTGTTGCGAGGCGCTGGTTTCCACCATAAGAATGCTTTGATTGAAGGCATCCGGCGTGTTACCGGACTGGAGACGACGCTTGACGGTATTGCCACGGCAGGAACGCTCGACCGGGATCTCATTACGCTCATGCTGCGGGCTGCCGGCTATTCGGATGACCAGATTTGGGCTGCTCTTCCCGAAACCGTGATGGCTTGTCAGACCGCCTATCTCCAAAACTGCGCGTCTGATTTACAGCCGTTTGTTTGCACGGGTGTTCATGAGTTTCTACAGCAATTGCGGGAGCGTGATGCCGTGCTCGGCCTGGTTACCGGGAACCTGAGCGAGATCGGATGGAAGAAGGTGGAGTTGGCAGGGCTGCGGGATTACTTCTCCGTGGGAGCCTTTTCGGAGGATGGTCATACCAGAGCAGAACTCGCCAGAATAGCCGCCGGACGTGCGAAATTGTATTGTCAGCAGGCACAACACTGCCCCGTCACACTGATTGGTGATCACGCGAATGACATCGAAGCAGCGAAAGCAAATGGATTTCGGTCCATTGCTGTCGCCACCGGAGTTAGTCCGGTCAGCGAATTGGAAAAATTCTCGCCGGATCTGGTGTTGCGTGATCTAACCGAACTTCCTGTAGAGAAGCTTATGGATCGGGCGAGGGTCCGCGAGACAGGAGAGCAACAGCAGCCATCAACATAAACACAATTCCTGTTGCGCAGACACCCGGCCACTGCCATCTGCTCCACACCGATGAGGCAACCAGCGAACCAAGGGAGCCGCCCGTGAAGTAACCGATCATGTACAAGCTGTTCACACGGCTGCGAGCTTCCGGCCTGAGCGCAAAAACACGAGTCTGGTTCGCTACCTGGGCGGCTTGCACGCCCGCATCGAGCACAATCACGCCTAACACTAAACCCCAGAGATGCAGACCGGAGGTCCAGAACAATAGAAAAGCTCCGAGCACCAGAATAATGGCAATCTCCACAACAAAACGCGGGCTGCGCCGATCCGACATCCGGCCTGCGAGGGGAGCAACACCGGCCCCCACCGCGCCAACCAATCCGAAAAGGCCAGCCGCTTGGCTGCCGTAGTGATAAGGCGGGCTCTCCAACAGAAACACAAGTATCGTCCAGAAAGTACTGAACGCCGCGAAGAAGAGGCCAGCTACGGTCATGACCTGACGCAACTTCGGCAACTCGGCAAGCAGTTCCCAAAGCGATCGCATCAACTGGCGATAGCTCAAGGCGTCACGCCGGGGGATCACGGGAAGCGCGGAGCGCAGAATTCCAGCAAACACCAGCGCCATAGCCGCCGCTAGCACGTACATTGCGCGCCAACCGAAATGATGCGACACAACACCGCTCAGCGTGCGGGCCAGGAGAATACCGAGCAGAACGCCGCTTTGCATGACGCCGACCGTCTTCCCTGCCTGAGAACCCGAACTTAAGTCGCTGGCCAGCGGAATAAGGATCTGCGCAATGACCGTCGTGAGTCCAATGCAAAAGCTGGCCGCTACAAGAATTGTTAAATTCGGCGATGCGGCCGCCGCCAGGAGCGAGCCGGCAACCAGTAAGAATAATCCAACAGTAAGGATGCGCCGCTCGACCAGATCACCAAGCGGAACAAAAAGCGGCATTCCCGCCGCATAACCCACTTGCGTTGCCGTGGCAACCCATCCAATCTCATGAGCCGACACGCTGAAAGTTCGCGCCATGTCCGCCAGCATGGGCTGGTTGTAGTAAATGTTGGCCACTGCGACCGCTGACGCGACCGCCATGATTCTAATCAGCGAAGGAGAAGCGGAACTCATCCGTTCGGCGTGGGAACCGGAATGCGCTCCCCGGCGGCCTGCCGCTGGTGCCAATACGGATAGGTAAGCGTAGTAGCGCTTGCGTGGTCCAGCTTTTTCATTTGCTCAACCGTCAGGTTCCATCCCACAGCGCCGAGGTTTTGCCGCAGTTGCTCCTCGTTGCGCGCACCAACGATCACGGAGGAAATCGTCGGCCTTTGCAAAAGCCAGTTCAGAGCAATCTGCGGCACGCTCTTCCCCGTCTCTTTGGCTACTTCATCTATCGCGTCCACAACACGATAAACATGCTCGTCGGAAACCGGCGGTCCCGCTTCGGCTGTTTTAGGCAAACGGCTCTGCTCCGGCAGAGGTTGCCCCCGCCGGATTTTACCCGTGAGCCGCCCCCATCCCAGTGGGCTCCAAACCACGGTGCCCACCCGCTGATCGATCGCAAGCGGCATCAACTCCCACTCATACTCGCGGCCAATCAGCGAGTAGTAAGCCTGATGCGCCACATAACGGCTCCAGCCGTATCTCTCTGACACTGAAAGCGACTTCATCAAGTGCCAGCCCGAAAAATTAGAGCACCCGATATAGCGAACCTTGCCGCTGCGTACCAAGGTATCCAGCGCGCTTAATGTCTCCTCAACAGGCGAAATCGCATCGAAGCCGTGCATCTGATAAAGGTCGATGTAATCCGTGCCTAAGCGGCGGAGACTGGCCTCGCACGCCCGGATTAAGTGGTGCCGCGAGTTGCCTAAATCATTCACGCCCGGTCCCATCCGGAAAGACGCTTTCGTCCCAATCAAAACTTCATGACGGCGACCCGCAACGGCCTGCCCCAGTATTTCTTCGGAGATGCCCTTTGAGTAAACATCCGCCGTGTCGAACATGTTCAGTCCGGCTTCCAGGCAGATGTCAACTAAGCGGGTTGCTTCGGCAACATCCGTGCTTCCCCAAGCCTTAAAGAATTCAGATCCGCCGCCAAACGTTGCCGTGCCGAAACTAAGAGCAGGGACTTTCAAGCCCGAGTACCCGAGCTGCCGATATTCCATACCCTGTGTGGATGACCACGCATGGATTGAAGTTACGCTGAAGCAAGTGAAAACTTAACTACTGAGAAAATACAATGCTAAGTTAAACAGGATTCAATGAACACGAGACGTTTACTGCTCAGCGTTGCCATTGGCATCACTCTTCCACTTGCCGGGTTGGTTCGGGCTGCCCCGAATCGCATCCCTGTAATTCTCTCCACCGATGTCGGCAACGAGATTGACGATCAATGGGCTATTGTCTATTTATTAACCAACCCGCGGTTCGACGTGCGCGGAATCATCTCCGCGCACGCTCCGAGCTTAGTTCCGCCCGCCGCTCATACGTCTTATCTGATTCTGCGAGACGTCGTGGAGAAACGGATGGGCTTGGCAGCTCATCCACCGCTGCTGGAGGGAGCGAGCCTCCCCTTAGTCAGTCAAACCGAACCGCAGCCTAACGCCAGCGTGGACTTCCTGATTGAAACCTCGCGGGAGTTCAACGCGCAAAATAGACTAACCGTTCTCACCATCGGCGCCGTAACGGATGCCGCGTCAGCAATCCTGAAAGATCCATCCATTACCGACCGTATCCGCATTGTCGATATGGGCTTCAAGTCCTGGCCGGAAGGCGGCGACGAGTTCAACATCTTGAATGACGTAAAGGCCATGCAAGTCCTGCTTCGCTCCGACGTGCCGATGACTGTAGGCGCTGCCGACGTCTGCCGCGCCACTCTGTCGATTTCCCTGGACCAGGCACGCGAGATGATAGCCAATCACGGACCTATTGGCGCTTGGCTCTGGCAGGAATATCAGGAATGGTATTACCGCCATGTGAAACCCCTCCGCAAAAACGACTTCTCAAAGTCCTGGGTCATTTGGGACATCATCACCTTGGCTTACACCTTGGACATGACGACCACGACCGAGCATCCCCGCCCAGTGATGCGTGATGACCTAAAGTTTGATCACGGAGCCACCGGCAAAACAATAACCTGGATCACAAACGCGGACTCCCATCAACTCTGGGCCGACTTCCTAAGCAACCTTGATTCATTCCAGCGCACCCACGCTATCAGCGAGACTCGCTGGGAGAGGCCTTGACACCTAGAAGATTTGACAGTACAGGGAATTTGCGTCAATTCCGCTCGTGGTCTTGTCCAATTGCTCGATGCCTACCGTTGCTCAAGCAGTAAAAACGGCAGCGAGCAATCTTCGTAAACTACGCACTACGGCACGCCCCTGTGTTGACGCCAGTGATGTTGTCGCTCCACCGGGGTACACAGTTGAAGCTGTCGCGGCAGGGCTGTCCTTCCCTTGCGGCATGACGGTTGCGGACGATGGCACAATCTTTATTGCCGAAGGCGGGACCACTTGGCCGACGCGTCCCTGGATGCCGCCACGCTTGCTGCGGCTGGACACGAACGGCGAAATGCGAGTGCTGGCGATTGAGGAAGAGGGCGGGCTACGTGGTCTCGGTTATCACGACGGCTACGTGTACGCGACGGCGAAGGGCGGCTATACGTCACGAGTGCTGCGCTTTGATCCCCATACTGGCGAACGCACGGTGCTGATCGATAAACTGCTGAATGGTGGCTGGCACGAACCGGGTGGTCCTGTATTCGATAGGGAGGGCATCATGTACTTCGGGCAAGGCTCAGTAGCGCAGCAAGGCGTTATTGAGCCGAGCGGTTTTACCGTGGATATTGCGCGTCATCCGCACGCGAAAGACATTCCTGGACAGGACGTCACGTTAACAGGCAACAACGTGTGGAGTTTCGATCCGGTCATTCCCTATGGAGACAACACCTCGACGGGAGCGTTCAAACCATATGGCACTCCGGCGCAGAAAGGCGAAAAGATCAAGGGGGAGTTCTGGTGCAGCACCGGTGTCTACCGCTCGCGCCCGGACGGTAGGGAACCGGAACTGCTTGCCTGGGGCATACGCAACCCTTACGGCTTGGCAATCAGCGAAGAGGGCGAGTTATATGCTTCCGACAATGACTTTGAAGAAAAAGGCAACCGTTCCGTAGGCGAGGACCCGGATCGCATTTGGCACATCAAGAATGCCTCACAGCCATTCGGGTCGGTGAAAACGCCGGAATGGTTTGGCTATCCGGATTATGGAGGTTACGGTTTGCCGCTCTGGCATGAAAGGCACAAGCCCATGCGCGGCAAACAGGCGGAGCAGTTGATACAAGATCCGCCGCCTTTATCAGGACCGGCAGCCGTTTTGTTTGAACCGCACACCTGTTTAACCAAGATGGATTTTTGCAAGTCGGACACTTTCGGTCATCGGGGAAAGCTGTTTCTCACGCAGTGGGGAACCCTAGCGCCCTTAAACACGCTGCGGCCGGAAGCCTTAAAGCGGGGCTTTCAAGTCGCGCTGGTAGACGTAAAAGCAGGAACGTCGGAGCCATTTCTCCGTAATAGACAGCCGGGTCCTGCCGGAGCGACACCGGGCAGCGGCGGACTGGAGCGGCCGGTCGATTGCAAATTCCATCCAGATGGACGGAGCCTGTACGTGCTCGATTTTGGCTCCGTCAACATCAAGCGGAACACCATGCTGTCGTACGCGCACACGGGCGTGTTGTGGCGTGTCACTCGGGGCTGAAAAGCCATTACAAAATAGAGGGACTGAGATGAGCACTGCCATCCAACAAGCTGTTCTCTTCGAAATCGATGAAAAGAGCTGGGACACCCATTTAGACCGCGTCGAGCGATGGTTTCATCACATGCAGACGGTGCAAACCGCCTTTCGCAAGCTGGTGGAGGATACCTTGCCCAAAATGCACGATTCACACCTGCGCGAATACCTGACCGAAATTCTGGAACGGGCCAAAGATCACGAAAGCAAAACGGACGACCTGCTCAGGATGATCGGCCGCGATCCATCAGCCAGCCGCAAAGCGTTGGGGACCGGACTCGCCAAGGCACAGGAGCTTGTAGCAGACCTGAAGGGCTTCGCAGGCGGTGCGATGTCAGGCTGGCGCGATTTGCAGCAGTTAGTTCACGCCAGCCTGGATGGGATTGCCGTCTTTGGAGTGGCCCAGGACCTCGGCCTAGCTTTGGGACTGGTCGAGATCACTGAACTCACTATGCACATCAGCAACGAAAAATTTGTTCACCACTACCTGCTTCAGGAACTAGTGCTGGAACTGGGTACTATGTCGGTGCTGTACCGGTCTGAAATCTAAAGCCTGATTTACGTGACCTATTGAACTCGCCATTCCTCAATGCCAGCCGAGTATTGGGGCTGTAGCATCACCTCCAGGCGAAGAGCACCGGTATTAACAGGCTTAAAAGTCACTCGATTGAAGCGATCCGTGGCAATTTCGTAAGAATTCTCAGCCTGCACTGGCTTCCACTCGGCGCCATCTTTATAAAGAATGCGCCAGGAAGCAGGAACTTTGACCGCACCCTTCCCAGGCTCCTGACACCAGTACACCTCGACGCTTGAAACCTGAGTTGGTTTCTCAAAGTCGTATTGAATCCACTCCTGCGTTCCTCTCTTGGGCAGCCAATCGTAATAAGAGGTTTTGTCATCCGAAGAAGTTGGGTCTTCGCCGTCGGCCACCAATCTTGGATCTCTTACGCCGTTTTCAGCCATGGCGGGGCCGGAAGAAGTGACTTTGCTCTTGGTGGCGAGAGTCGGGTACGGAGTGGGGTGGACGGCCGACTGCTCCTGGGCGATCCACACCTCCATTTGCCCTGGACCACGATTGGCCCATGCATAATATGGAATTGCGCGCAGAGACTCTTCTGAATGCTGGAGCTGATGGTCCGCATTGTAGCGGTAGGCAACGGCTTTGGTTTCGATGACCTCGACGCCGTTCAGCAGATCGGGCTTCCACTCGGCTTTCAACTTATTGTCATTGGCCAGCAGTACGTTGCGGACGTGCTTGTCGGGGCTGTCCGGCCACTCCAGGCAATATACTAGTGGGCCGCGCTGCAGGGCCACACGCCCGACATCGGCCTTTACCTCCTGGTTTGCGACCACGCGCTGGACCGGCATGGGCAGAGAGAGGTCAATC
>JBJMGL010000214.1:0-2167 GCA_045807985.1 Bryobacteraceae bacterium | reverse complement strand
GAAGATGCCGGCGTAATACGTCAGCAAATCCTTCTGCGCAGGCCAGATGTTGGTAAACGGCTTTCCCCACAGTTGCGCGCCGACCTGCCGGTCGGGCGTGATCGCGCCGGTAGGAAGGCTGCGCTCGGCAAGCAATAGGGTAGTATCCGGTGTGAGCTGCTCCAAGCCGAATGGCGCTTTCCATTGGCCAACCTTGATCTGCGCTTCCGGAAACTGATGCCAGTTAACGAAGATGTCGGTGCCTGAAAAATCGGTGCGGTTGTTTGATGTGCCATCGCTTTGTTCAAAGTCGCCTTCGACCTTGAAGTCGAAGTTCTCCGCGAAATCACCGGTTAGATTTATGCGCGCCCGGCGCAGGCGAAAACGGTCTTGCAATGCGGTCTTACCAAAGCGCCCCTCGAAGGCGGAGACAGCTCCATCCTCGAGATTCATCTGAATGAATCCGCCCAGGACGAGTTTGAATTCCGTTCCCCGCGGAGTGACGTAGATGTGGGGTTTCTCCTCTACGGCTACGCTTTTCTCAACGTACGTTTTCCCGTCGTAAGTCACCACTGTCTTCGTTTTGCCCGCCGCACCAGGTTCAGAGGTGCTCTGCTTCTTCAAACTACTGACTTCTCGTTCCAACTCGGCGTTTCGTTTTTGCAATTGCTCGACTGCCCGCTCCAGCTTTTGCAGTCGGTCAGACTCGGAGTTGCCGCCGGAGGTCTGCGCCCGCAGCGGTTGAACTACCAGAAGCAATAGCGGAAGGGTGATGCCGATCCGAACCAGTGACGATTTTTTCACAAGCATTTGTTTCTCCTTATCTTGATAACTTTACTCACTTGAAAAGAACCTCCGGAAGTCCGGGTGGCGCGATTCCTCTTTGTGTGATCCTCCAGTAGTCTGGTCGGTAAAATTTGTTTAGCTTTCGAGATCGTCCTTTGCGCTTTGCAACCGCGTTTTCTCCGTTCGTTCAATCTGAGTCACCTTGGAATCGTGGACCACGATTTGAACGACACCGAAGCGCAGGCTCTGGACCTTTTCGCGCACCAGCTCAAGCCAGTCAGCGGATGACTGTGTTTTGTTATGCGGCACGAGTTCGCCTTTCGTTTGAACGCTTCGGAGAAGTTGCGGAGTTGGCGGGCAGAGACGTCAGAACCGAATCGAGGTTGAATGCTCTCGAGATAAAGGGGGGCGATACTTTGTCGCGTCGCATTTTGCGCAACGTGATTTCGACAATGTCAGCCAGGGTATAGCGGTCGAGAATTTTGATGATAGCGGTGCGGACATCGAGCATCAGCATGCGCAGGCCGCAATGGTCTTCGTCGGGACACGTACAACGCGAGTAGGCCGTCTGGCTGACGCACGGAATCGGAGCGAGTGGTCCATCAATCAATCTGATGACGGAACCGAACTTGATGCGGTTCATTGGGCGGGCCAGAGAGTAGCCCCCGTCTTTTCCGCGCTTGCTGACGACAAAACCACTCGCTTTCAATTGGGTGAAGATTTGCTCGAGAAACTTGATTGGAAGTTTCTCTTTCGCGGCCAGCTCACTAACCTGGAGAATGGGCCTTCCCAGTTCGGCAGCGATGCCGAGGTCAATGAGGGCGCGCAATGCATATTCGCCACGTTTGGAAAGCTTCATGCCACGCGATCCCGATCGCGCTGAATACAGCAACTATGATGCGCGGCGGCCATGATAAAGCAAAAGGCGTTCAGGCCTTCGCCGGCCGGCGGGAATCCGAAAAAAGCCAGCCACCGAACAGTTTTTTCCTGGCCTGCCAGTGCCGGAAGACCGATCGACCCTTTGCCACAGGTCGGCGCGCGCGAATCAAATGAAACCCATTCTCATCCTGATAGCCGGCGGGGGCGCGGCGGGCCGCTTGGGTCAGGATGGCCATTAAGACGAAGGCGCTTAGGATAATCTTCGCCGGCAGACTTGGAAGCGTTCCGGCTGTAACCACACTGCTCACGGACAATAACAGAAACGTTTTCATCATTTTCCCTCCTGGTTGAATAGCTACTTCTCTCATGTATACTGCCACAGTAGGGATTAATGTCTACGCGTCAAGTAGGAATTAACTTTTTGGCCCATGGGTCTCCGAGCTTTTTGGCTTTTGCCCGCCAGCCCCGAGCCACTCAAAGCCGATGCTTCTCGGTCAGGTAACGCGTGATAGCCGAGCTGTCG
>JBJMGL010000213.1:0-7973 GCA_045807985.1 Bryobacteraceae bacterium | reverse complement strand
GATTGGTGAGTACTACGACCGTTAGGGGGTCAGTAGTTAAGCAGACTTAAGTAGGTTAGTGGGATAACACCAGTATCCTGACAAGAGTTCAGAGCGTCTTTTGAATAGGTGAGATCGGGTGGGTATAAACCCGATATTTCCGGAGTTGCTCCATGCGACCACAAAGAAGCTTTTCTACATTCTTATTTAAAAATTTACTGGTGTTCAGTTGTGCTCTGGCGCCGTTTTGCGCAGAGGCACAGTATTCCCAACAGCCGTATCCACAGCAGCAATACCCGCCAGCACAGCAGTACCCTCCGTCCCAACAGTATCCGCCTTCCTCGCAATACCCACAGGGGCAGTATCCGCCACAAGGACAACAGTATCCAGCGCAACCGTATCCGCAGACTCAATACGCGCAGCCGCTACTAGGGCCGCAGCAGTTGGATCAACTGGTTTAGCAGATTGGGCTTTATGCGGATGGCTTGTTGGCGCAAGTGCTAACCGCGTCCACTTACTGGAACGAAATACCGGACGCCGCGAACTGGGCGATGCAGCACCAGTATTTGCACGGTAATGAGCTGTCCAGAGCGATTATGGATGACCGGTTGCCGTTTGATCCGAATGTGATCGCGCTTCTGCCGTTTCCATCCGTTTTGGATTTAATGGCTCGTGATCCTGGGTGGACCCAGCAGTTAGGCAGTGCTGTTCTTGCGCAGCGCCCTGACGTTATGGATGCTGTTCAGCGTATGCGGCAGCAAGCATACAACTACGGCTATTTGCGAAGCAACCAATATGAGCAAGTAGTTATTGCAGGTCCTGGCGATATTCAGATCTTGCCTGCCGCTCCTGATTATTATTACGTCCCTGTCTATGATCCGCGCCTCGTTTACGTGCGGCCACGTCCGGGATTTTTTGTTGGTGGTGCGGTGCGCTTTGGTCCAGCCATCACGATTGGGGCATTTGCGCCCTGGGGGTGGGGCGGTGCCGGGTTTGGCTGGCGCGAGCATAATATTCTGATTGACCGCCGTCCTTGGGCTCGTACCTGGGTAAATCGTGGTAATTATGCTCATCCTTATGTGGAGTCGCGGCCCCGGCTCGATGGGCCACGTGCGGAACATCGTGATTCTCATGACCGTCGCCGGGACTTCCATGATCACGACCACAGGTAAACGAGCGGCACCCTCGTTTTTGTTTGCGAGTAATTTTTCCCATTCAGTACTTAGAAAGTGACGGACCTTAGGAGCCGTTATCATGCGCCGTTCTTTCCTTCTTTTCTTTTTGCCGCTGCTTGTTTTTGTGGGAGGTCTCGTTGCGCCAGCGCAGGCTGGCACTACGGCCACTAGATCTGCTAACGTGGGGCGGGTTGCGACACCCTCGGATGCTCAAATTGATGCGACGATCCGGGCGAAGCTGGCGAAGTCCAAAATCGGCAAGGACGGATTCCGTTTTAAAGTGGCGCGCGGCGTGGTGACCTGGGAAGGCAATACCAGCGTGATTCAGCACAAAGGCGCGGCTACACGCATGGCAAGGACTGCCGGGGCGGCGCAGGTGGTGAATAATATTCAGATCAGCGCCGATGCCAAGGCTAAAGCAGCGGCCCATCTGAAAAGAGTTTCCGTGGAGCAGTAGTTCAAATTCGCTCCGCCCGGAGCCTCCCGGTTGCAAATACATGTTAGAGTTGGGAGTAATACCTATAGTTTTTAAATGAAAAGTAGTGTGTTTACCCTTTCAGCCGTTCTCTGCGCCGCATCTGTTGCTTGGTCACAGGGAGCCCAGACTCCGCCACCCCCTCCGCCGCCTCCTGCTGCTGCGTCCTCTTCACAGCCTTCTTCGCCATCCTCCGCCGGGCAATTGAAAGTGAGAGGCCCTGAAGCGGTGGCGCAACAAGACCCAAATCGCGTAGTAGCAACGGTCGGCGGCAAGCCGATTACAGCAAAGCAGGCAGTCGAGTTGCTGAAGCCGTTGCGCCCGGAAGACCGCAAGCGGTTTGAATCCAATCTTTCTGCTCTATTGCAGCAGATCTATATGGAAAATGAGCTTGCCGGGGAAGCTGCCAAAATGAACCTGGACCAGCAATCGCCGTGGAAAGAGCAGTTGCAGATTACTCGCGTGAACATTTTGACGCAAGCGTATATCGCCAAGATGTCCAGCAGCGCGAGCGGAACAACCGCAGATCCGAAGAAGTACTACGACGATCATGCGGCCGATTTTGAGCAGCTTAAACTGAGCGGCATCCTGGTTGCTTTTAATCCGCCGGGCACGCCTTCTTCCGGAACGACGATTCAGCGCACGGAGGCGCAGGCGCTTGAAAAGGCGAATGATCTGGAAAAGAAGATTAAAGCGGGTGGTGATTTCTCGGCGATTGCGCGAACTGACTCCGATCATCAGCAGTCTTCGACTCGCGGCGGCGATCTTGGCACGGTGGTGCTGGCGGATCAGAATCTGACTCCCGATATCAAGAACGCTCTTTCGAAGCTGCAGGACGGACAAGTTTCCGAGCCGGTGAAAGTGCCGGGCGGGTATTATATTTTCAAGCTGGCAAGCCGGACCAAGATGCCATTTGAGCAGGCACGAGCGGGTATTGTTCAGAAGATGCAGAATGAACAGAGCCAAGCCGTCATTAAGCAAGAACTTGACAAGTACAAAATTCAAGTCCAGGATCAAGACTTCTTTGGCGCTTCCGGAGCTCCGGGACCCAAAATCCCCTCCCTGCAGCGGCCGCCTTCTGCCACACAACCATCCTCGACGGCACAGCCGCCTGCAAGTAAACCCTAGGTTCGCTTCGGGAGTTGCCGCTGAATATCGTCAGCCTATTTTGAACGTTTTTGCCGGGTTGCCAAAGCTGTTTGGCAACCCGATTTGCTTTGAGCTGCGCCCTGACCTTACTGCATACCGAGGCAATTTGCTTTCCGGGGCGGAGCTTGGCACTCCGGTTCATGCGGCTGCGTTTATCAGGAAACGAGTTGTTGTTTTGGAAACGAGCCTATTTTCTAACACTGACCGGCTCCGCCTGATTCTCGTTCATGAGATTTTTCATTTTGTTTGGGTGAGACTCAACAATGGTCAGCGTCGCGCATTCGCTGATTTGCTGGCGGACGAGATGCGGGGCAGGGCTAGGGGCGAGGTGGGGGAGTCATCGGACATCAAGAAGCGGTCGCTTCGGGAGGGTGGGTCGTTTGATGATTCATCGCGGTTGTGGCGGGATTATGTTTGCGAGAGTTTTTGCGATTCAGCGGCGGCGTTCCTTTCGGGAACTGCCGCCAATGAGCATTTCACTCTGGCTCGACATTGGGCAAACCGCCGTTGTGCGTGGCTGCTCCGCACCGGCGAACAGGGCTGGAGGTGCTAATGTTTGTTTTTTCAGAGATACACTAAGGGAGTGGTGTTAACTATCCGGAATTTTGGTGCTGTTTTAGCTGTCTCACTGGCGCTTTTGTTTGCCGGATGTTCCGGTAAGCCTAGCGGCACTGCGTCCGCGAAGACAATCAAGGATCGGAAGCCCGCTCCTAATTTTACTTTGAAAGATGCGAGCGGGAATTCAGTAAAGCTGAGCGATTTTCGCGGGAAGGTTGTTCTGCTGAACTTTTGGGCTACCTGGTGCGGTCCTTGCGCCTTGGAAATACCTTGGTTTGTTGAGTTTCAACAGCAGATGAAGAGCCGTGGGCTGGAAGTAGTGGGAGTGTCGATGGATGACGAGGGCTGGCCAGCCATTAAACCGTTCATTGCAGCGCACAAGGTGAATTACCATGTGCTTCTCGGCGACGATTCTATCAGTCAGCTTTATGGCGGCGTCGATTCTTTGCCGACTACTTTTATCATTGATCGCGATGGCCGCATTGCTGTTCCTCCTCATGTTGGCCTTGCCGGGAAAAATGAATACCTACAAGAAATTCAAAGCGTTCTCAACGAAAAGCAAGAAGGCAGTTCTGCTTCTACTGGCGGCTTCTTGCGGCTGGGCGCAACAGCAGCGGCTCACCGTTAGCCCGCCGGAACAGATGGCAATTCAGCGCGGCGGTTCGGCGACGCAGGCGCTGAAAGTAACGATTCAGCCTGGGCTGCATGTAAATAGCGACAAGCCGAAGGACGAGTATCTGATTCCGCTCAAACTGGATTGGGAGAACGGTCCCATAGCCGCTGAGGTGACCTCTTATCCGAAGCCGGAACAGATCAAAGTTGGCAGCGAGATGCTTTCGGTATTTACTGGATCATTCACGTTATTTACCGTTTTCAAAGCTCCAAAAAGCGCGCCGGCGGGAGCGGCATCCATTACGGGCAAGCTGCATTATCAGGCGTGTAATGACCAGATGTGCTTCCGGCCCTCTTCCCTTACCATTCATTTGCCCGTTGTTGTTCAATAGCGTGGGCGCCACCCGGTTTCTGCCGATCCTTCTTGCCGCTGGGTTGTCTTTCCTTTGCTCCTGTGCGCGGGATCGTCCAGCAGGGCTGGAGGTTGATGGGGCGCTGGAATCGGAGCTACGGCAGATCACAGCGATTGATAACCATGCGCATCCAGTCAAGGTTGTGACGTATGGCGAGGAAGATGGCGATTACGATGCTCTTCCGGCGGATGCGATTGCGGATCTGGCGCTGCCTCCTCCGTTTCGCGAAGGCAGCACTTACTTTCCCCAAGCCTGGCGCGCGCTGTTTGGCTACCCCTATTCCGATGCGAGCAAGAATCATGTTTCTGCCGTCAGCAAAGCGCGCCAGGAAATGATGAAGCAGAAAGGTGATCTGTACCCTTCGTGGGTGCTCAATCACACGAGCACGGATATTATGCTGGCGAACCGGGTCGCGATGGGGCGCGGTCTGCCGGGTGACCGCTTTAAATGGGTTCCTTTCGTGGACATGTTTTTGTTTCCTTTGAACAACAGTTCAGCGAAGGCCAAAGATCCGGAACATAATGCTTTTTTCGGCAGGGAAGAGGCATTACTGAAAGGCTACCTGGCAGCGGCGCAGATGCGGAAGATTCCCTCCACTTTCGATGATTATTTGAGTTTTGTTTCGCATACTTTGGAGTCTTGGAAGTCGTCTGGCGCGGTTGCCGTTAAGTTTGAGCTGGCGTTTTTGCGCGACTTGCAGATTAGCCATCCACCGCGAGAGAGCGCGGAACGGGTGTATACCATTTACGCTCAATCTTCGGAGCCGTCAGTCGAGGAGTATAAAATTCTGCAGGATTATCTGTTTCGGCATCTGGCGCGTGAAGCGGGGAGACTGGGGCTGCCGGTCCATATTCATTGCTCGATTGGAGCCGGGAGTTACTTTCGGACGTCCAATGCCGATCCGCTTGCGCTCGAATCGGTGTTTAATGATCCGGCCCTACGGAAAACTAAATTTGTCATGCTGCACGGAGCTTGGCCGTTTGCCCCTCAAGCGGCGGCTTTGATTCTGAAACCGAACATTTACGTGGATTACTCCGGCTTTAGTTATTTGACGTACCCGGCGGAAGCGGCACGCGCACTGCGGCTTTATCTGGAAGCGGCGCCGGAGAAGGTTTTGTATGGCTCTGACGCCAGTCCTTTCTCCAGCAGCGTGGGTTGGGAAGAAACGGCTTGGTTGGGCGCTCGTTATGGGCGGCTTGCTCTGGAAATGGCTCTCACGGGGATGATGCGCGATGGCGAGATCACTCCCGATGAGGCGAAAAGTCTTGGCCGCAAGGCATTGCGCGAGAATGCGCGTCAGCTTTACGGATTCTGAACTCGACGATGCGCCGTCTTTTAATTCGGCCTGGTGCGATTGGTGATTGCATCCTGAGCCTTCCGGCGCTTGCGCATCTGCGGACGGATAATACGGAGGTCTGGGTACCGTCGGCGGTTGTTCCTCTCGTACAGTTTGCGCAAAGCGTTGTGCCGCTGTTGTCCACTGGAATCAATCTGGTCGGAGTGGGCAATTTAGAACCGGGCGACAGCTTTCGCTCGAAGCTGCAGGGCTTTGATGAGGTCGTGAGCTGGTATGGGACGAACCGGCCTGAGTTTCGCGTCGCGCTGGAAAGCTTCGGGGTGCCGTGCCGGTTCTATCAAGCGTTGCCGCCTGCGGATTACCGGGGACATGCGGCGGATTTCTTCGCTCAACAAGTAGGAGCGATGCCTCCGCTGCTTCCGCGAATCATAGTTGATGGCGCGGTGTTGCGCGACAGTGTTGCCATTCATCCCTTTTCCGGCAGTGTGCGCAAGAATTGGCCGCTTTCGTCGTACCTGCAATTGGCGTCTTTTCTGCCGTATCCAGTGGAATGGACAGTGGGCCCGGAAGAGGAGCTTCCGCAAGCGGTTCGATTCAGTAATTTGCTGGATTTAGCTCGATGGATTCGCGGCGCACGGCTTTACATTGGAAATGACTCCGGCATTACGCATCTGGCAGCGGCAACAGGCGTGCCGACACTGACGCTGTTTGGTCCGACTGCTCCTGAAGTGTGGGCGCCGCGTGGGGAGAATGTCACGGTGTTGAAGCATAATCCGATTACAAGACTGGAGATCGAGACGGTGCTGCGCGTTGCTATGCGCCTGCTTGCGGCGGACTCAACTCATCAGATCAGGCGATAAGGGCGTTAGTGCATAAATCCCGTCAGAGACAAAGTGGGGCTTTGCGCAGTTGTGATGATATGCCGCGAACGCACGGCTCGTGGAATACTGCCCAAGAAATGAGTAAACAGATCGCCCCTACGGTGGACTTCTCAGAGTGAATTCGGCTCCAATTTCCGGTTTGCTCGTCATCCGACAACAATCGCAAGTTATCAGCCACAAGTACGGCATGCCGACATGACGACCCCGTGAGGGTGCTAGCGGCTCTGTGTTTTCCGGGGTAGCCAGGGAAGCGAGTGGCGGTGCCACTCGGCATTCATTGATCTCATGCCCATCCCTGAGCTGTTTCCGGCTCCATTCTCGCGTTCTTGCCTGAGAGTCATCGCAGCCTTCTCGCCCACGCTCGTCTCTAACGGCAGCAAGACAAGAACGCGCGGACTCTCACGCCAGTTGTACGAGGTAATATGGCAAAATCAACTCGTCCGGCGACTCTGTCGCGCCGGACCTTCTCTTTTTCCGTGCTGTCAGCGGCCGCCGGTTATCGGCTGCACGCACAGACACAAACCAGTGTTCTCTATGACGCGATCGATCTGGGACAACTGTCTGGCTACGGGGGCGCGAAAGCCGTTGCGATCAATCAGCGCGGGCAGGTGGCCGGGAACCTTGACAATAATGTCCGGCAGGCCAATGAGGGTTTTCTCTGGACGCCGGGGGGCACCGATGGCCCGCCCGAGAATCCCTCCATGCGCCCACTCGGCAACCTGAGTGGTCGGCCGGACTGGTTCTTCAAGGGCAGCTTGGCGGCCGCCCTGAACTTCAACGGGCAGGCGGTGGGTTGTGCCGACGGCACCGGACGCTTGGTCGACACCGACCATGCTTGCCTGTGGCAGCCCGACGGCCGCGCCATCGACTTGGGCACGTTGCTGGAGGGAGGGGCTATGAGCAGTATGGCCACTGGCATTAACAACATCGGCAAGATCGTCGGCTGGTCGGATAGCGACTATGGCACCCTGGACTGGTTCAAGCACCGGCGCGCCTTCATCTACGAGATCGGTGCCCGGCAAATGATCGATTTGGGCGTGGATCACAGTGAGGCGAACGGAATCAATGACTGGAACCAGATCGTAGGAGCGTACCATCCCGATGAGTCGCATGAGCACGCCGTCTACTGGGACCCGTCCGGGCGCACTTACGACCTGCACAACCTAGTCACGGCTGGCGGTGGCTCCAGTAAGGCGACCGCGATCAACGATCGGGGCCAAATCGTGGGCTGGGCGGATGATCCGGACCATGGCAATCACCGCGGCTTCTGCAATCGTGACGTTCGAGACGTCTTTGCCGAAGAAAATCCTCGAGGCTTCTGCCACGCCATGGATGCCGAACGAGCCACGCTGTCCAAGGTAGACGTCGTTGAGATACAGCTCGAGAATCTCGTCTTTCGACGCGCGCCGCTCGAGCACGATCGACATGAACATC
>JBJMGL010000212.1:0-14955 GCA_045807985.1 Bryobacteraceae bacterium | reverse complement strand
TGTGTCCCGTAATTCGTGCCGGAAGTTCAGCAGGTGCTGTTCCGAAAGGCGGCCTTCCATAAAGGCCCGCGAGTAAACACCGGGAGAAGCATGTCCTTGATAATAGACGAGATCGCCGGGCTCGCCATTGTAGCTGCCCCGAAAGAAATGATTGAAACCAACCTCGCTCAGCGTAGCGAGAGACGCGTACGTGGAAATATGGCCGCCTATGTTCGGGTCGTATTTGTTGGCACGGACCACCATAGCCGCCGCATTCCAACGAACCAGGCTCTTGATACGACGTTCGAGAGTGCGGTCGCCTGGATAGGGAACCTCCTCGTGAACCGGAATAGTATTCAGGTAGGGTATACGAGTTTTGGGAGTGGCTACACCGAAATCGGCGGCACGGCTCAACAGCTTTTCAAGCAGGTAAGTAGCGCGATCTGGACCGGCTTCATCAACGACCTGATCTAACGCTTCGAGCCACTCCGAAGTTTCTTGTGGATTTAGATCCGTTTGGCGTTCTTCTTTGGTTTTCAGCATTTCTTCCGAGGTTAAATACTAACGATACGAGGTTCGGCTCAGAGCGTGCAACAGCACGTGCGGAACATGGCAATGGCCGCACGCTCTTTTACCGGTCCTATCAAGGAAAAATAGATTTACTTCACTTAATTATCGCTTATCACTTGCTTTTCCTCCATTTGTCAGGCAATCTAAGAGGTTTTCTGGAGAACAACTCTTATAGATGAAGGTGCGAGTCCTCTATCATGATCACTGCTTTGATGGGGCAGCGTCCGCGGCCTATGTATCTCGTTTCTTGCGAAGCAAATTCTACCCGGATGCGGAATTTTTTTACACCGGTCTGGCTCATCGAGCGGATCAGCTTTTTGAAGACAGCCTATTTGACGGCGATGTCAATGTAATCGTCGATTTTAAGTACGCGACACATCCCAACCTGACATGGTGGTTCGATCATCATCAGAGCGCGTTTCTCAGCCCCGAAGACGCGGAGCACTTCCGCCGCGACACGTCAGGCCGAAAGCTTTTAGACCCGAGCTTCCGATCCTGCACAAAATTCATATCAACCGTGGTGCGACAACAATATGAATTTGAGGCGCCGGATCTGGAAGAATTAGTGACTTGGGCCGATATCGTTGACGGCGCGCTCTACGAGAGCGCTGAAGCGGCTGTGGAAATGGAAGCGCCGGCGATGAAGCTGACCTTAGTCATTGAAGGCAGCCAAGGGCCGTATTTAGTGCGGAAGATTATCGGTGCCATGCAGCACAAGTGTTTAGAGCAGATTGCCGCGGACCCGGAAGTCCGCGCGACTTATGATCGGCTCTACGAAACGCACCTGCGCAATATCGATGTGATCCGAAAAGAGGGCAGTTGCGATGCTGGCGTCATCTACTTCGACCTGGTGGATTATGGAATCGAGGGTTATAACAAGTTTATTCCCTATTACCTGTTCCCGGATTCGGCCTACACCGTATCCGTTTCAACGTCGAGCTTTCGGACGAAGGTCTCTGTCGGCTCTAATCCGTGGGTCCGCGAACCGCTACGGCATAATCTGGCTACTATCTGTGAGCGCTATGGCGGCGGCGGCCATCCAAAAGTGGGGGCCATCAGCCTTCCCATTGGCGCTGTCGACCAGGCCCGGAAAGCAGCAGCCGAAATCAGAGAAGAACTAAAGAGTTAAAGAAAATGTCTAAGCACGGCTCATCAGCTTTTCGAGGTGCTTGGCAAGAATATCGACTTCAATATTAACGCGCGATCCCACTCCGTAGGCACGGAGCGTAGTGTGTTCATAGGTATGTGGAATCACGGTAAAACTGACAAACTCACCTTCCACTTCAGCGGCGGTCAAGCTGATGCCGTCCACCGCGAGCGAACCCTTGCTGACAATGTAAGGTGTTAATTGGCTGGGCACACGGATGCGCAGCCACCAGTTGTCATCCCCAAGCGCATCAAGCGCAACAATCTCAGCGGTGCCGTCCACGTGACCCAGTACAAAATGCCCATCCAAGCGGCCGTTAGCGCGCAGAGGTCGTTCAAGATTGACCGGCGCATCCGGCCGAAGATCACCGAGGTTGGTCCGTTTCAGCGTCTCGGGAGCCAGGTCCGCGGAAAAGCGGTCGGAGCTCAACTGAACAGCCGTCACGCAGGTGCCATTCACCGCAATACTGGCTCCCAGCGTGGCATCGTGCAATACACCCGAGCACTTTATTGTTAACCGCGCGCCTGTTTCCCTGTCCTCTAGGCTCAGGACACGGCCAAGCTCTTCCACAATGCCGGTAAACATGTCAGTTCTTCACAACGTAAGCTTCCACGGCAAACTCATCCTTAGATATGGGATGAAGCGTCAAGCGTTCCAGCAGCATGGCATCCGCTCTTCTCATGCGGCCCTGTCCGCCTGCCACGGGAAGGCTCTTTAACCCGCCTAAAATCTTTGGCGCATAGTAAAACAGGACTTTATCAGCAATTTGTGAGTCCAGCATGGTCCAATTCACTTTACTTCCCGCTTCCACCATCAGCGAGAGATAGCGATTCTGCGCCAAGTAATCAATGACCTTATGCGGATCAGTGCGGCCGCCGATACCATCGGCCAGCAAAACTTGAACACCGGCAGCTTCCAGCGCCTTTCGCCGCTCCACTGGCGCGATGGATGTTCCTACCACGAGCAAATCGCCTCTGGCGCTTGTCACTATTTTGGAGCTAAGCGGGATTCGCAACTGGGAATCAAGCACAATCCGCAATAACGCACGGCTGCGCTCCAGACCCGAACGATCCGTCAGAAGGCAATCATCCTCGAGCACAGTTCCTAATCCAGTCAGAATCGCATCAGAGAAGTGGCGAACCTGCTGCACGTCAGCTCTGGCAATGTCGCTGGTAATCCAACCAACATTATCCTGCGGCGCTGCAATTTTGCCATCCAGCGTAAGGGCGGCTTTCACAGTCACCAGCGGTGTGCCTGTCTTCATGAAATGGATGAATGGCTCATTCAGGTGCTCGGCTGCCGCCGTATACTCCCCATCGATCCGCACCTCAACACCAGCGTCCTTTAGCTTGCGAAATCCGGCGCCACGGACCTGAGGATTAGGATCTTCCATGGCCGCCACTACGCGCGAGATTCCGGCTTCGATCAGCGCATCCGCGCACGGTCTTGTGCGCCCATAGTGCGAACAGGGCTCAAGCGTCACATACAGAGTTGCTCCGTGAGCAGCGTCTCCCGCTTCGTGCAAAGCCACAATTTCGGCGTGGTCTTTTCCAGCCCAGGTATGAAAGCCGCTGCCAATAATTTCCCCGTTGCGTTCGATCACTGCTCCCACGGTAGGATTTGGGCTGGTGCGTCCGCGCCCCTGCTCCGCGAGCTTTAATGCTTCCTGCATGAAGGCAATCATGAAAACTTTGGGGATTACTCAAATATGGATTGAACGAACTTGTCCGGCTCAAACGGCAGAAGATCGTCGATTTTTTCACCCACGCCGACAAATCGAATCGGGAGATTGAGTTCACGTGCAATCGCCACGACCACGCCGCCTTTTGCCGTCCCGTCCAGCTTGGTGAGGATAATGCCAGTCACCCCGGCTGACTCAGTAAATTTCTTCGCTTGCTCCAGGCCATTTTGGCCCGTTGTCGCATCGAGAACCAGCCAAACCTCGTGCGGCGATCCGGGAAGGACCCGCTGGCAAGTGCGGCGCATCTTCTCAAGCTCCGCCATCAGGTTTTCCTTTGTGTGCAGGCGTCCGGCAGTGTCAATAATGACGTAGTCTAGCCCCCGTGCTTTAGCTGCGTTCAAGGCATCATAGACGACCGCGCTTGGGTCAGCGCCCGTTTTTTGGCGTATCATTTCCACATCCGCCCGCTGCGCCCAGACCTCAAGCTGCTCAATGGCGGCAGCGCGGAACGTATCGGCGGCGCAAAGCAACACCTTTCGGCCTTCACCAAGAAATCGGCTGGCTAACTTTCCAATGGTGGTTGTCTTGCCCGCGCCATTAATTCCAACCAGCATCACAACGGCAGGAGGTGTCCGTACGACTCGGATGGGGGTCTCGGACCCTTGCAGTACTTCCAAAATATGTTGTTCAATCAGGCCACGAATTTCAGCGGCATTGCCCGTCATCTTGCGGTCCACTCGTTCGTGAATGCGGTCAAGGATTTCCTGTACCGTTTTCACGCCAATATCAGCCGTAATCAGCGTGTACTCCAGTTCTTCCAGAAGTTCCGCGTCGATCTCCTTCTTTCCGGAAAGCACATCCTCCAGCCGGTCAACTAAACCAGAACGGGTCTTCTGGACACCAGTCTTCAGGCGGTCAAGCAGTGTAGGTTCTGTAGGAATCGAGCCAAATAGCGTTTGTATAGCCATGCAGGTCATCGCGCACAAGAATGAATCAGGCAGTCCGGTGCGCTTACGTTTCAGTGTAACTGCCAGCACTCTAGACCGTTAGGGAGAGCTTCACCCCTGTAAGTTCTACACGCGGGGAACTAAAAGATAAACACCTTTGCCCAAGCTCTATTGCGGGTTAAGCACGGAACCACCGCAGAGCAGAAAAGCGGCTCCCTTCCCGTTATCGATAATTCTGAGAGGCTGTCAAACTCAATGCCACGGTTCTCCACGCGCTCAGGGGCGTTCATCCCGCGTGAAGCGTCGTACTAACAGGACAAGCGCGGTAGCGGTACTCGCGAAGGTAGTCTCTTTATGGAAACCGCTGCATACTAAGCACATGAATATCGGCTCCGTGCAACATCCTCAGTCGCCTTTGCCGACAGGTTCAAGCATGGCAGCATCTACGCCGAAGCCAGTTCTCTTTTCTGCCTGTCTTCTAGTTGCAGCCTTGTCCCTGGGCGCGCTCGTCCGCTCCTTCGGCCCTGGATTTCTCAGTGAATGCTTCCGGCCTGTACCCATCTTTGACTTAAGCGGATTATTGGCCCTGGTTGCCGGTCTGTTTGGCGCGGTTGTATTGCACGAAGCGGGACACCTTTTTGCCGCCATCATGAATGACTTTGAAGTGTCGGGAATGGTCATCGGGCCGTTCCGCCTTGTTCGGCTTGGAACTTCGTGGACGATCATTCTGAAGAAACACCGCCTGTTTGAGGCGTCAGTCTCCGCCTTCCCTCGAACAAGGGAGAATTGGCGGCGAAGAATGATGGCAGTTGTTGCTGTCGGGCCAATAGCGACATTCGTCACCGGCTTTGCCTCGGTCCTCCTGCTTCCTGCTTCTGGAGCCGGAGATAGTTGGTTTATATGGCTTCTGAGAGCTTTTGTGCAGGTGAGCTTCTTTATTTTTGTATTGGGGCTCATTCCGAACGGTAAATCACAGCTCTGCCAAAATGATGCCGCTCTCCTGCGCTCACTTTGGCGCATGGACCCGCAAGCTGATGACATATTCCTTTATCACCTCGTCCTTCAGCAGCAAAGGACTGGGGTTAGACCCCGAAGCTACCCGGTGAGTCTGATAGAAAGATTAGCTCGCTTTGAGGGAAGGCCTGACTTTATGGCATTTTTCGCCACGGCAATAGCATCGTGGGCCTTTGACCGCAACGATGCTGAGGCTGGAAACAGTTGGGACCAGCGAGCCCTCGACCTTTGTGTTCACTGCGGTTCCCACAGCCGTAACCTTGCGATGGTTAACTCCGCCTGTTTCGACATCGTTCACCGTGGAGATTTGATAGCGGCGCGAGCCAAGCTTGACAAATTAGACTTGAGCAAAATTGTTCCACCTTACCTGCAACATCGAGCGAGAGCGGCCGTCAATTTAACCGCACGACGGGTACCGGAAGCTTTAGCGGATGTCGCTGGAGCCCGTTTCGCGCTGCCTAAGCATCTCCAAGGGTCCGGATTTGAGTATTTACTATTAGGTCATTTACATGCTGTAGCATTAGCCATGCAACCCAACGAACTTCCTGCGAAAGGTCAGAAACCTCCCATGGCACGTCTTCCGCAGAAAAGTAGCTTGGCCGTGGTCTGAAACCAATCTGACATTATGGTGATCCAAAGTTATGAGAGTGCAAGAGCTCAGATCGGATAAGCGCCATTTCTAAGCAGATTGACAGTCCATCAGCTTCGCTCTGACTCTGGCGGTTCACCGATCTTAGATCAAGTAGTCGTTCTTCACTCCCGTTGTGCCGTTTATTGGAAGCCGAGGATTCACATTGGCAACGCACACTCATCCAAAGCGTCGTCTTCTTATTCTGCTTTCAGTTCCCTTAATCTTTAGCTTGCTGTTTTTTGCCGTCACCTCGTTAACGGAGCATACTGACGTAGAGTTGTCGCGAATACAGGACCTGTCCTCAAGCATTGTCCAATTACGTTTGCTAGTTGCCGAAATCGAAGCGGGCGAACGTGGGTTCTTGCTTACTGGCGATGGCAAATACCTGAGGCAAATTAAACAGGCAGATAATTCGTTACAAACCCAGATGGAGACCTGCCTTCGCTATGCTGCTGACCAGCCGTCCAGTCTGCGGAACGAACTTTCGCGCCTTGGTTCCCTGGTGCGGCAGCGCGCCCAACTTGCCCGAACCACTATTCAGGCAAAACAATCCACTGGCATGAATTCCGCGCTTGCAAATAGGGAGAGCGACACATCCGAGTCCATCATGAACCAGGTCCGTATCTCCACGGATAGCTTGCAGAAACAGTTGAAAGACGAGGAGTCGAGTTACTTACGTCGTCAGTTTCGCTTAAATCACCTGGCCTTTCTTGCCTTTATTGTGGGGACAATTGTGGTGGTTGCTGTCATGCTCTGGCTGTATAACCAGTCTATTTCCTATCTTTCAGGGCGTGATGCGCTTGAGGTGCAGTTGAAAGATTTAAATCTGAACCTTGAGGCGCAAGTCGATGAGCGGACTCGCGACCTGAAGCTTGCAAACGAGGAGTTACAGCAATTCGCGTATGTAGCGAGCCATGATTTGCAAGAGCCATTACGGACCATCACGAGCTTCAGTCAACTCCTTGAAGCAAGGTACAAAGGGAAACTCGATGAGGATGCTGATGAATTCATCGGCTATATCGTGACATCGGCGCGGAGGATGACAGACCTCATCAATGGTTTGCTGGCTTTAGCTCGCTTGCGGAAAACCGGGCAACTAACCACGCCAGTATCCTTTAACGAATTGCTGTCTGAAACAGAGGCTAGTTTGAGAGCGGCTATACGTGATAGCAATGCTCATATACTTCATGATGATCTTCCCTCGCTTGTCGTAGACAGAGTGCAATTTTTACAGGTCCTGCAGAACTTAATTTCTAATGCGATCAAATATAGGCGTGACGAGCCTCTGGTGATTCGCGTTAGCGCCAAGCGCACTGGTACCCACTGGGTTTTTACGGTTCAGGACAATGGCCGCGGGTTTGATCCCCAGTTTGCTGACCGGATCTTTGGCCTGTTTCAACGCCTTCACGGCAGGGAAGTAACGCAGGGCACTGGCATGGGTCTTTCTATCGCGCGTAAAATCATCGAGCGCCACGGAGGGCGCATTTGGGCGGAATCTACTGAAGGGAAAGGGTCAACGTTTTTCCTTAGCTTACCGGTCAGCCTTGAGGTGTCTCGTCAGTCAGAAGAGAATCAAAAAGCCAAAGCCTTCGCTCAAATGCAGTAATTGCTGAGCAGCTGTGCAACTCGTTGTTACTGCTGATTCTCGTTACTGTTCAGTAACACCGTGGGCACTACCGACATCCCTGGCACAAGACGATGATCCCGGGTTTCGCCGGGCTCAAAAACAATTTTGACCGGTATGCGTTGGACAACCTTAACGTAGTTACCCGTGGCATTCTCCGGCGGCAGCAAGTTAAACTTAGCGCCCGAAGCTGCCGCTATGCTGTCCACATGACCTCTATATTTGCGGCTACTGCCATAAGTATCCACCTCAATCTCCACCTTCTGGCCAACGCGCATCTTTCGAAGCTGAGTTTCTTTGTAGTTTGCAGTAACCCAGATGTCATCCAACGGCACTAATGCCATTAACTGCTGCCCGGCACTAATTTGCATACCAGGCTCTACCGTTTTCCGGCTCACTTTTCCATAGACGGGAGCTTTAATAACGGTGTAGTCGAGATTCAACTTCGCTTGCTCTACATCAGCCCTGCGCTGTTGCGCAGCCGCTTGTGCTTGCTTCAGCCGGGCAGCAGTAACCGCTTGCTGTCTCGCTCGAACTTGTTCGCTTTGCCTCCTCTGGACTGTTGCCGTGGCAAGCTGCGCTTTCGCCTGATCTACTTGGGCAACAGCCTGATCTAAATTGCGTTGCGCCTCCACAACAGCGGCGCGTGCGGACTCAACTTGCGCTGCATTCGCATCCGCGGCTGCCACGGCAGCATCATAATCCTGCTTCGAAATCTCATCCTTGTCTACCAAGGACTTATAGCGCGCCAGATCCTTCTGGGCCTTCACAAAGTTGGCCTGAGTCCGCACTAAATCAGCGTTGCTGGAATTCACTCTGGCGCGAGCGGCGTTTACAGCTTGCTCAGCCACCAGAACTCCCGCATTTGCCTGCTGCTGCTGTGTGACAGCGGTACTAACCTGACTTGTCGTATTAACAGTTGTGATAGGCACGTTCTCTTGCGATTCAATCGTAGTAGCCTCTGAACTCGCTAACTGTGCTTGTGCTTGACTGAACGCTATTTGGTAATCCGCCGGATCGAGTTTAACTAGCGACTCGCCAGCTTTTACCGCTTGGTTATCGTTGACCAGAACAGACAAAACATTGCCGCTCACGCGCGAACTGATTGGTATCACGTGACCATCTATCTGGGCGTCATCGGTAGACTCGCGCACGGAATAATAGGCATAGACCGGAATCGCTACGACAATAGCAACGACAATAACTGCTAAAGAAATGAGGCGGATCGTACGCTTTCGTCTCGGATCAGTTCGCTTTTTGGCCTCTTCGTTGTCGGAGGGGTGTTCATTTTCCTGGTGCCCTTGCCCGCTAGATGCCTGCTGATCCTGAATTCGCTGCCCTTGCGGCTGCTGGCTTTGCTCTAGCTCTTTGGTTTCCGCCATATCAATTCTCAGTCCTCAATCTATGCAAGATCCGTTGATCCCTGCCCTATACACTCATTAGCATGCGAAAACACGCTCTCCCGAATTCTTTTAAGCAGTTCCACGAGATTTTGTTTTTCATGGGCCGTCACATCTTGCAGGAGAATGGCTAAATTCGCAAAATGCAGCGGGATCACCTGATCGAGCAGTTCGTGGGCGCGCCGGGTTATTTTTGCATACCGTACCCGCCGGTCCGCCGTATCCACAACCCGCTGAACATATCCTTTTTCTTCCAGGTTGTTGATTAACCCCGTGATGTTGGCTCGACTGACAAGCAGCAGCTCTCCGATATCATGCAACTGCATTCCATCTGGTGGTCCGTGCTTCAACAGCATCAAAACATTAAATGTCGATCGTGAAAGCCCAAATTCAGCCAGGTAGCGAGCCAGAATTTGATGCAGGACGTCACACGTGAAAGTGAGATCCAGCACATTCCGTGATGACAATAAATCGAATCGCGAATATTGAGGCCCCGCTTTGCTATGCAAGGAATGATAGAAAACTTCCCGCCGGTCCTCAAGCACGATCGTTTGATTCCACGTCAATAGTAAAGTTCCTAATTATTTTGGCGCTTCCCGCCGTCTTCGGGCGTCTGCCTTAAAGGAGGCGGATCTCCGATACCGTAAAGGATTGTTTATGGCTAAGACACTCTTATTATTCACCCTCTTTCTAGGGGCGATGTCCGTGGCGGAAGCTGCTGAAATTCAGGGCGTTCTTGCGGACTGGAACTGCACTGAAAGAATGGTGCGCGATGGCCGGGAAAACGTTCTGCAACAGGATCGGAGCTGCTCATTAGCGAAGGGTTCAAATCGCAGTGCTTACGGTCTGATCACGGACGAAAGGAAGTTTTACAAGCTCGATGAGGCAGGCAATAAACAAGCGCGTGAGCTGCTGAACAATAGTCACGACAAAAACAACCTGAAGGTAATCGCCCGGGGGCAGTTGGAAGGGAACACCATCAAAGTCACAACTATGAGCATCTTGTAATCTAAATTCGCTCCTCGTCAGGCTACTGAAATGTCGTGGATCTCCATGGCATCTTTGTCCTCTGTGGTACGCTGCGGCTCCGGCAGCTTGCCGGTCCAGTTGGCCCAACCCCAAAAGATCGCCGTGGAAGAGCTTAGGACTCCTGACGCTGCGCCAATAGCTCGCACCGTGTAATGTTGCGAGGCGGTTCCGGCGCCCAGCATGGAAAGCATCATCATGGACCAGTTTAGAGTCTCGATCGTTGAAAACACGCGTCCGCGATACCGGTCGTCAACATGCTTTAACAAATTGGACCAGTTCAATACGGAGCTGACCGCCACCGCAGCGCGCGACATTCCCATGAAGAAAAGCGCCCAACCCCAGTGGGTCATTTGGCTGAAAACAACATAAGCTCCTCCGTGCAGAAGATAGCAAAAGAACACTGTCCGCTTGTAAGCCTCAAAATTGATTGTTTTGCCGAGCCGGTTGCCGACTACCCCACCAATCAAAAGTCCGATTCCCGCTGTTCCCCACAATTGACCTAAGCCCTGTGCGCCCCGCTTAAATACCAGTTCGCTGAACAGAGTAAAAAGCACCTGCGCCGCGCCTCCGCCGCTGGCCCAGCCGACCGCAATAAGAGCAATTCCAAGAATGAGAGGGCTTCTCATCATGTAAGCTAAACCTTCCTGATATTCATGCCAGGGCCGGGCGGTTTTTGCGTCCTCCCGGTGTTGATCAGCTTTACGAATGGCACGAAAACTGCCAAGAGGAGAACGCAAACGGGCAATGCAAAACGCGGAAAAGAAAAACGAAAGCGAGTTGAAGAGAAAAGCGAGCTGATATCCAAACTTTGCTACCACTGTGCCGCCCAGGAATGCGCCGACAGCTAAGGTCATCCATCCCGTCGTTTGCGTGAGCGAGTTTGCGGTATGCAACTCGTCGTCTGTCGCAATTGTGGGAAGAATGGCGGAGCGTCCGCTAGTAAAAAATGGCGAGGCGAGCATTAGCAGCGCGCTCAATACATAAAGCAGCCAAATCTGCTTGTAGGCGATGGCCGCAATAAACCCGAGAGCAATAAATCCTCGCACCAGATCGCTCGTAATCATAATCCGCTGCCGGTCAAAGCGGTCCAGCACTACACCGGCGAGCGGTCCGGCCAGTACCGCAGGAATTGCGCGCGAAAGCATCAGGGCGGCAATTACTCCGCCGCTATGTGTTTCTTCAATAGCTAAACTCAGAACCGCAACATTATTGAAGTGATCTCCCACTTCACTAACGATTTGCCCCAACCAGCTATATCGGTAATTGCGGTTACGTCGTAGAAGTTGACTGAAACCAGGCATCAGGTCTTCTGCGGTAATACTTGCGACAGTGTAATAGCTTGCCCCAAATGTCTCTGTGTGTGCTCGGCGATGTGTACCAGGAGACCAATCACGGAGGTTGGAAGTTCTTTCCGGCCTACCACACGTTTCTCATACAGGCTATGGGGATCAACTGCCCGCAGCTTCTCTTCGGAAGCCGCTAAAGCTTCATGCACCATCTGTAGTAATTCCTGAATCTCCTCGGTTCCTTCCGCCTCTTTCCGGAGAAACCGAAGCTGCTCCTCGCTTAACTGGCCGCCGGTCAGGTAAGTGGTCAGCCGGTCAACACTGCCTGCCAGATGCTTCAGATGAAAGCCCAGCGAGGCTTTACCGACCCTCTGCCAGACCTGCTCGCGAGGAAGGTCCGTTGTATGCTTCGCTAAATCCTCACGAACTTGAGCGAACGAGAAAAACACCGGCATCACCAGCGGATGCACTTGAGCAATCGGTCCGCGTAACCACGGTTCCGGCTGTCCATTGAACTCAGAAGTGTTTGCTGCCACTAAAATCTACCGCATATTTCCAGTATGGCCTAGTGAGTAGCGTCCTGGCTGCGGGTAAACACTCAGGCCATGTGGTCCATCCCCGACTTTAATGCGTGCCCGCAAGCTGCCGTTGGAAGTATCAAAAGCGTATACTTCGCTGTGGTACCGGCCCGAAAGCCAAAGTGTCTTGCCATCGTTCGAAACGCCGCCCATATCTGGACTTCCGCCGCCCGGAATCTTCCACTTGGTCGCAACCTTCCGCGTTCCTAGGTCAATAAGAGATACGCTTCCTTCGCCACGGTTCGAAACATAGAGATACTTCGAATCACGGCTAAAGTAAAGGCCATGCGCTCCCTTACCCGTCGAGATAAAATCCACTTGCTTGAACGACTCTCCGTCAATCACGTGTACGCCGTTGGAATCCATATTGGCGACATAGAAAACCTTGCCATCCGGCGCAATGCGGCAATCTTGCGGCATGCCCTTCGGTTCCAGTTTCAGATGCGCCAGCACTTTTTGTGACGGTACATCCACCTTGATCATCTCGCTGGAGAATTCACAAGTTGCCAGCATGTAACGTCCATCAGGCGAGAAATCAGCGTGATTTACCCCGTCACAGTTGACTGGAACTTTGTTGACCACTTGCATGGTCTGAGCATCCCGGAAATCGATGCGTTTCATTCGCTCCGCCATCACAATGGCGTACTTGCCATCGGGCGTGAAGTACATATTGTAGGGATCATCGACGTGAATCGTTTCACCCTGTTTCCCCGTAGCCGGATCAATCATTGTTAATTGATCACCCAAGTCCTGCGCCACCCACAATTTTTTTAGATCCCACGACGGCACTACATGCTGCGGCTCCAGAAGGTGCTTTGAGTGTTTTGGCAGTGCAAAATGCCCGATAATTTTATACGTTGCGGGATCAATAATGTCAACTGTGTCGCTCTTCGAGTTCGGCACGTAGATTCGCAACGGATAATTCTTCACGGTCGGACTCAACATTCCTGGCGCATCAGCGGCATATAAGTTAGCCGGGTCCGTTATCGCGGGCATGCCTGGAAGCAAATTTAATTTGCCGGGAGCGTTAGCCGCAAGCACAATGTCCGAACTGGTTTGGCAGATCAGGGAAAAAGTGAACAGTGAAGCAGCCGCTACAGCAGACACACTACTTGCCATAACGAACTTAGAAACAAAATTCATAACAGAGATGAAAACGGGTATTCCGTCAGATTACCATTTTCACCGACACGAATCTTCAGTACAATTCAAATTAGAAATGTTGCGAACAGACGAGAATGAAACAGAGATTTTGCTCGGCAATAAGCAGCTGCTCGGCGTTTTCCTGGTGGTTGCTGTTTTGCTCGGCATTTCATTTACTGGCGGCTACATGGCTGGCCGGGGGTCTGGAAAAAAAACTGCCCTCTCTGAATCAGCTGCAACGGAAGCGGTACGCTCCGATACCGGAACCGGTGGCCAGACGCACACTGTGTCGCCGGATGCGGCTGCTCCTGATTCGCTAAAATCTTCCGGGAAGAGTTCTGGCGCTGAGACTGCCAGTGAACGAGATCAGGGAACAAAAACTTCTGAGCAGCCCCTCGGTGCGCGTCGTCGCAATGGGCCGAAAGCTCAGCCTGTAAAAGAACTGGAGCCTGAATCGGCCCAAGCCGAGGCCCTCCCCGCTTCCTCGGGAGAAAACTACACGCCTCATAGCGGTTCGCAATATCTGCAGGTGGCCGCAGTGGGACGTGACGAAGCCCAGGCAATAGCTGACGTTCTACGAAAAAAGGGTTTTCGGGCTCATGCTGTTCCGAAGCCTGGCAGCAACAAGCTTTATCGCGTTATCATTGGGCCGATCCGGGATGCTGGCGACCTTCGCTCCACTCGTGACGCTTTGCACAACACGGCGGGTTTCCGTGAAGTCATTGTTCAGCATTATTAATCGAGCAGATCGTCACCACGATACCGGTTGCCCTTGCTTCAGCGTCCATACTTCGATTCCGTCCTTCGCTAGTTTTTCCGAAAGAGCTTCCGGTGTTCCTGTCAGGACAGGGAACGTGCCGTAGTGCATGGGAACCACCCTTTTTACCTTCAACAGGCGTGCGGCGTGCGCCGCTTGGTGCGGGTCCATGGTGAAATGATCGCCAATGGGAAGGAAAGCCAGTTCGGGCCGGTATAATTCACCAATTAATGCCATGTCTCCGAACAGCGCTGTATCGCCTGCAAAATACGCGCAGCGTCCATCAGTTAGCGTCAATAGGTATCCTGCTGCTTCTCCGCCATAAAGCAGGTTGTCACCATCCTTGATCGCGCAGCTGTGCAGTGCATGCGTCATGGTCAGCTTGGCAAAGCCCAAATCAACAGTGCCCCCCTTGTTAATGCCAATAGTGTTCTTGACGCCTTTTTTCTCGAAATACGAAGCCGTTTCGAAGATGGCCACTACCTTGGGAGAAAACTTTTGCGCTACGGGAATCACGTCATTCACATGATCGAAATGAGCGTGCGTAAGGGCAATCACGTCCACTCGCTTCAGTTCATAGCCCTTGGGGAAAGACGGATTACCCTCAATCCAGGGATCAAAAAGAAGCACCTCGCCCGAAGGGAAGCCCAGTTCAAACGTGGCATGTCCCAACCAAGTAATCTGTATCATTCCGATCCGTTAGATGCGGCCGTCGGCCTCACTGGTACATCGAGACCGTCGCCGACGTTTGCCATGGGTGGAATCGATACCGGTAATTTCCCGGTGATCGCGCTGTGTCCGAGCATGGCTGTTCCGGCAGCCGCTTCGGACGTCGCTGCTGTACTCAATGTCGCCGCATAGACCTAGCGCAGCTTCGCGGGTTTCAGGGTCCAGCCCTGTAGGCGGCCCAGCTCGAGAAGCTCCGGCGCAGAAAAGCCGGCCGGATGGATCACCCAATCGAAGGACTTCTGCGGGTCGGAGGCAAAATATTGCTCGAAAGCCACCCGGCCCCGAATGATGCTCGCGTCCGGCTGCGGATGGATTACGGTTCCCGCTAGTGTGGCCGTGAAATCGGGCAACGACAGCGTCTCTGCGGTCGATCTGAAGGATGCAAAAGTTGTTCACCGCCTCTCTGGCTTCAAGGAGCCGCAAGGCGTGGGCTATGTGCC
>JBJMGL010000211.1:0-2597 GCA_045807985.1 Bryobacteraceae bacterium | reverse complement strand
ATTCTCTTCCGTAATGGCGAGATCGGAAAAAGTCAACTCGGCCAAGATCTTCCCCATACGGCTATCCAAGCGCTCGGAGACGCGCTCAATCGAGAACCCATCTCCTGCCTCGTCAACCGCTAACACAGCTTCAAAGATGCTCTTCAGCTCAAGAAGGGGCAGCGTATTTGATTGGAGCAGATACTGCTTGATGGCAAGACGAGCATCTTGGCTCGCGAGCAGGCAAGCCAGCAGGAGCTTATCGTTAGGAGGAATCGTGGCCGGAAGGCTGCGTGGCCTTTGAGATTGTACCGTCGTGGGGCGTCCTAAATTCTCGCGTATCGTCTGGCGATCTACATTCAGATATTCAGCTAACTCATTGGCAATAGCGCCACGCTCAACACGATCATGGACGTGCTGAAGCGCCGGCGCAATGTACTTGAAAGCGTCCGCCCGTCCTTCTGCTGTCTGCATATCAAACTTTTCCCGGGCGCGGCCCGCCAGCCAATGAAAAAAGGATTCCGCGCCGTCCAGCAGCTTGCTATACGCCTCTGGGCCATGTTGCTGAATATACTCATCTGGATCAAGTCCTTTGGGAATACGCAGCACTTTGACTCGCACGCCTTCCGCCAGCATAGGGCCAATATACTTTTCAGTGGATCGCACGCCCGCTGCATCCGGATCAAAGTTCAAGATAATCTGGCCCTTGCTCGCCTGCTGGTGCGAGATCTGACGTTTGATGGTTTGGAACTGTTCCGTTGAAAGCGCGGTGCCGCTGCTTGCCACTACTTCATGAATCCCAGACGAATACACACCAATCACATCCATGTAGCCTTCCACCAGGATCATGCGATCATGCTTGCGGGCATCAATCTTAGCGCGATGCAGATTGTAGAGAACTGTTTTTTTCTTATAGATTGCTGTTTCGGGAGAGTTGATGTATTTGCGCTCTTCATCGGGCCGTAAGGCTCTCCCGCCAAACCCGATCACTTTGCCGGACTCATTATGAATCGGGAACATCAACCTATTTCGGAAGCTATCATAAAAGCCGCTGCCATCCTGCCGTTTCGAAACTAAACCTGATTCCCCTAAGAGCGCAGCCCCGAACTTCTGAAGGCGTTGCACCAACTGTTGGCCGGAACCATCCGAAAGCCCTAAACGGAACTCAGCGCAAGCCTCTTCGGAAATGCCGCGTGATGCCAAGTACGCCCGCGCATCCTTGCCGCCGGAGCCGCGAAGATTGGTTTGAAACACGTCTGCTGCAATCTCATGCATCTCCAGTAGAGCCGCGCGGCGCTGCGCTTCCGGATCATCAAACCGTTGCCGTTCCGGCATGGGAATGCCGTAACGTTCCGCGAGCACCTTAATGGCTTCGGGAAACGTTAAATGGTCATGCTCCATGACGAACTTGAACACATCACCAGCGGCATCGCAGCCGAAGCATTTATAAAACTGGAGTGCGCCATGAACACTGAACGACGGTGTCTTTTCCGAGTGGAAAGGACAAAGTCCCGCATAGCGCGGTCCCGCGCCTTGGCGCTTTAACCGGACGTACTGCCCGATTACATCGACGATATCGAGCTGACTCTTAAGCTGTTCGGCAAAATTCATCCGAATTGAATTATGAGATCTCAGGTTAGCAATTATAATTGACGCATGCGGCGCTAATATAACAATTGTTTCTTATGCGATTGCCGCTCATTACGCTCTTGTTCGGAGCAATGGCCGCGTGCTTCTTTGCGCCACTACCCGCTGTTTCGCAAACAACCCATAAGGCAAGCAGTGGAGCGTGGACCGTTCCTGTCGGTATGAAGCAACTTGGAAACGGTCTCAAGGTGGTTGTTTCCGAGGATCACTCCGCGCCCACTTTCGGCATTTGTATTTCCTATAGCATCGGTTTTCGCCTGGAGCCGGAAGGTAGAACGGGGTTTGCTCATCTGTTTGAACATATGATGTTTGAGGGCACGCCGAATGCTCCGAAAGGCACTCTGGACAAGGTGATCGAGGGAGGTGGAGGCTGGAACAACGGCGATACTCGTTATGATTTCACTGAATATATTGAGTCCGCGCCCGTTTCAGCGCTCGATCCAATCTTGTGGGTCGAAGCGGACCGGATGAAGACGCTTGACTTCTCGCCCGCGAACCTGGAAAACCAGCGCAAGGTCGTCGAAGAGGAGGTCCGTGTCAATGTGCTGAATCAGCCTTATGGACTGTTTTTGCCATCGACCTGCCTGGCAAAGCGTTTAACACTTATCCGAACTCGCATAATTTTTATGGTGATTTCAAAGACCTGGATGCGGCTCGCATTGAAGATGTGAGCCAGTTCTACAACCAGTATTACTCGCCTAATAATGCGGTGATGGCGATTTCCGGCGATGTGAAGGCTGAAGAAGTTTTCACTAAAGCAGAAAAGTATTTCGGCGCGATCCCTTCCCGTTCCCTCCCGCCGCGACCCTCGCTGGAAGAGCCGCCGCAGACAGCGGAAAGGAAATTCACACAGACTGATAAGCTCGCCAAAGTGCCTGCGCTGGCGGTTGGATATCGCATGCCGGCGCGCGGCTCCCATGACGCCATTGTGGGAGCAGTGGCTGGCGAAATACTCCATAATGGCAAAGCTT
>JBJMGL010000210.1:0-3306 GCA_045807985.1 Bryobacteraceae bacterium | reverse complement strand
CGACATCTGCCAAGCGACAGCGGTTCTGGGCTGCAGTAGCGCGAGCGGCGTCGAAGCAAATATATTACCCAGATTGGTCTGAATCGCTCCATTCAGGGGCTGATTAACGTCATGAGACATGGCAGCGAACGAGCCAGACAGGCGAGCTACGGCATTGTGTGGGTTTAGCGGATTTGAATTGTAGGTAGTGCGGAGACCGAATGTCCAAGTGAGCTTATGCGTTACTTTCCAAGTGTCCTGTACGTATAAGTCGAGATTGAGAAAGTTGAATGGTTGGGAGTAGGCCAGCGGGAACGTTTTCGATGCGGTGGAGGCCACTCCATAAATGAATTGAGGCAGAGTCGTGTAGTTCACGAGTGGAACTGTTCCCTGGCCAAAGTTGTAATCGTTCAGGCGAAAGATTCGGGTGTTTGTTCCAAACCTGAGTTCGTGAGCACCAACGCTCCAGGCTAGGTTGTCATTAATGAAGAATCGGGTGGCGCGCCTTCCTTGAATCCAGGTGTGGTTGAGCCCGCCCAGTGTCGTAAACGGGGCATTTGCTCCGCTGCCCTGCAACACAATCGGAAATGCCGAGAGTGTGTTCTGAAAATCGCGAGGCCCAAACAGGCTTTCGTACCAGGAGAACGCCGGATTGAAATAATTCACCAGATTCTGCGAGAACACATATGTATATCCAGCGGCAAATGAATAGAGCGGCTGCGGCGAAATCGCATTGAACAGCGGGTTAATGGCGTCTGTGTAAGCAGCCTGCAGGCCATTGTCATTCTGAAAACGGTACCAGGTCGTGTTCTTCTCGTTGATGTTGTAGTCGATCCGGGCGGTCTGAACCTGTTCATGGTCGCTACTCGATTGCGAAACGCTCCGGCGATTCGCGCAACCATTCCCGTTCGGAGGAATGCCTCCTGCCGGACTGCCATCGCTGTTGAAGGGGCACCCGAGAATGGCGAGAGGGGTTCCGCCGCTAGTTTTGTACAGCGAGAACATTTTCTGATAAAACGGCACTAATTGCGGCGCGGCCTGATACGTCGATCCGTTGACGGAATCCTTTCCGCCTAATGGAAGCTGTTGCAAGACATAGTTCTGAAATGCGGGCGTGGGCACCGTCGTGGCCGTGACGATCGGCAATGCAAGTCGAACCCACTCGGAGTCGAAAAAGAAAAAGAGCTTGTCACGTAGAATCGGGCCGCCCAAGCTGCCCCCGAAGTGATTCAGCGTGGAGCGCGGTTTGTGGTTGCCAGGAGTGGAGTTCGTGAAGAAGTTTGCTGCATTGAACTTCGAGCCATTCCATAGCTCATACAAGTTTCCATGAAACTGATTGGTCCCGGATTTCGTGATGTAGTTGACCTGAGATGCTCCGTATCGTCCCTGGTCGACGGCATAGGACAGTGTGTTGACCGTCACTTCGGAAATCGAATTCAACCCCAGCACGAGATTTGTCGATAAGCCACTGTTCAGATTCGTTAACGGGTCGTTTGTCTCCAATCCATCGACGATATAGCCGTTGGAGAGCGCGGGCAGCCCATTGAATTGGACATTGCCATATCCGTTTGTTCCGCCAACGAAATCATTGCCGCTGCCGGCTGTGTTGATCAAAGCGCCAGCGGCAAACTGCAGCGGGTAGGTCATGTCACCGCCTGGATTCGGAAGGCTCTCTAGCGCCGGCGCATTCAATATCCGAGACGTATTCGGATTTTCGGGATTGATCAGTGGCGCTTCACCGGTCACCTCGATGGCTTGTTTCGCCGATGCCAGCTTGAGCGCGAAATTCGCGGTTTGCTTTTGTCCGAGGCCGGAAAACACAGAATTTTGTTGCTGCGGTTCAAATCCTTGCGCCTCCACTTTGACGAAGTAAGATCCTGGTTTCAGTTGTGGGAAGTTGAATCGGCCGGCGTCATCTGTCTTTACGCTGCGCGTCAGCCCATTTTCGGTGTTTTTGACCGTCACCGTCGCACCGGATACCGCCCCACTTGTTTGGTCGCTCACCTGTCCGACAATGGCGCTCGTGGTTTCCCCTTGGGCACACAGACGGGGGCCCAAACACAAACACAGCTCACAAATAAGGGACAGAATTAAGAAGTAACCCGAGACACTGTGTTTAGGCATGGCTAAAACTTAGCCTAGCCGATCACTCCTCTGATTGCAAATAAAAGATTAGGGCTAGCTAGCCATCAGCTTTCGAACAAAGAATCAAGCTTGATTCTGGCACGCAACTCCTTCTATGATGTAATTTAGTGACCACTAAATCCCTAGCGTCAACCTCCGAATCCATTGATGATTATCTAAAGGCGATCTTGGAGTTGGGGGGAGCGGAAGAAGCACCCGTTACAAGCAATGCTCTGGCCGAGCGGCTCGGAGTCCGTGCGGCTTCCGTGACCGGTATGTTACAGAAGCTTGCGTCGCAGCGGCCAGCTCTGGTTCTCTACCAGAAACACCACGGAGTCCGGCTCTCTTTGGCTGGCAAGCGGCGAGCCTGGGAACTCGTGCGCCACCATCGCCTGCTCGAGTTATTTCTTCATGATGTTCTCAAATATTCCTGGGATGAGGTGCATGAGGAAGCCGAACGCTTAGAGCATTTCATTTCCGAGCGGTTCGAAGACCGGTTAGCCGCGATGCTCGGCGATCCGGAAACCGACCCACACGGACATCTTATCCCTCATAAGGATGCCGCGGGCTCATTCCGGAATGAAGTCCCTCTCTTGCGCTGGCCGCTTGGTACATGGGCCACCGTCAGCAGCGTTTCTGATCGTGATGCGGCGCTGCTCCGAGAATTGGAACGGCTCGGACTGACGCCGGGGACCATCCTCGTTGTGGAACAGAACACGCGCGACACGTCGGTGCTTGTGCGGATCTCAACCCAGAACAAACACGTCCGCCTAAGCAACGAACATGCTGCCGCTCTTTCAGTCGTAGCTCACTCGGCACCTGCGCAATAAGACAGCGAGCCGATGATGAATTCGCCAGACTCGCACGCCTCACTTCCTTGCCGTAAGAGCATGCTGTTCCTCAATCCACAAGTAAACGGTAGGCAGCACAAGCAGCGTAAGCAGCGTGGAGGTGATCAGACCTCCGATCACGACTGTCGCTAGCGGCCTCTGCACCTTGGCTCCAGCCCCATGAGAGACGGCCATGGGAATGAAACCGAGACTCGCAACGAGAGCGGTCATCAACACAGGCCGGAGGCGAGTGACCGCTCCGGCGAACACGGCTTCCTCAATATCCTGCGTCTTTTGCCGTTACATCGCGGCGGTTAACGTTGTCCTGCGCCATTCAGACAGGTCTGCTGAAAACCCGCGTTTTCAATAGCAT
>JBJMGL010000209.1:0-5877 GCA_045807985.1 Bryobacteraceae bacterium | reverse complement strand
GGGCGATCGAGCCGGAGCGTCCAACCAAAATGCGGCGTCTCGGTGTCAATCCCGATGGGATTCTGTCTCCCTTCGCAAGTCAGGTTTTGAGGAGAGATTGTTCCTGTTGGGCCGGTTGCGCCGAAGAGCAACACCACGAGAAAAACAGCAAGGAGCGTCGAGAGTGAAGTCAGCGTCAGATACCAGCCTTAAGATCACCTATTACAACATGCCCGCGTCACTACGTAAAAGCTCGGCAGGAAAGAGCGAACATCAGGCCTAAACTTGTCAAAAGCGGACCGAAGATAGCATATATGTCTCGATGTTTTATTTGGCGTGCTGTTCTGCTGACTGGCGTTTGTTGTTTGATGCCCGTGATCGTAGAAATTGCCCGTGCGCAGAGTTCTCCCACACACGGTGATTGGGGAGACCAGCGTGACGGCTCCTATGTGAATCCGATCCTGCCGATGGACTTCAGCGATCTCGACGCGATTCGGGTGGGGACAGACTACTATGCGATTTCGTCCACCATTCAGTTTTCGCCCGGGATGGTGGTGCTCCGCTCCAAGGACCTCGTGAATTGGACCATGATTGGTCATGTTGTGCCGGATTTGACACGGCTCGATCCTAACCTCAACTGGGACAAGATGGATCAATACGGAAAGGGAGTCTGGGTCGGTTCCCTGCGCTTTCACGACGGGAAGTTTTGGGTTTATTTCAATGTGCCGACGGCGGGTTTCTTCATGAGCACGGCGGAGAATCCAGCAGGTCCCTGGACACCAGTCCGCAACTTATGGAAGGTTGAGGGATGGGATGATCCGTGCCCATTCTGGGATGACGATGGACAGGGTTACCTAGTGGCCACCAACTTCTCCGATGGGTACAAAATTCATCTATTCAAGCTCAGTGCGGATGGCATGTCGCTGCTCCGGGACTCGGATCAAGTGATTCATCAATCCAAGGGCAGCGAGGCTAACAAATTATATAAGATCAACGGCACTTACTATCACCTATACAGCGATGTCCGGAAAGAGGGGCGGGTTCTGAACATGAACCGTTCCAGGAGTCTTTCCGGTCCCTGGGAGACAAAACAGTTGATTCACGTCAATCGCCAGGTGGATAAAGAGCCAAACCAGGGCGGTTTGATGGAACTGCCTTCGGAGAAATGGTTCTTCTTTACCCATCAAGGAACAGGCGATTGGGAGGGACGCGCGGGGGTGCTGCTTCCGGTTACGTGGATTTCCGGCTGGCCGGTGATCGGCCAAGTGGGGGAGGATGGAATAGGCCGGATGATCTGGCGCGGTGCCAAGCCCATCGCTGGCTTTCCTTTAACCAGTGTTACGAGAAACGACGACTTCGGACAGAGATTCTTAGCGCCAGAATGGGAGTGGAATCACCAACCGCGCCCTGGCAAATGGTCGCTGATGGAACGGCCTGATTTTCTGCGCCTCTATGCTTTTCCTGCGCTTCACACGGGAGACTTCTGGACCATCGGAAATGTTCTGACCCAGCGCTCGATCCGCACGAAACAGAGCGAGGTGACGGTGAAGCTCGAACTGGCCGGGATGGCGGAGGGTCAGGAAGCTGGCTTGGTGCATTTCGCCCAGTCATATTGCACTTTCGGCGTGGCCCAGGTTGGCGGCGTGAGGCGGATCGTTTACAACCAAGGAGGGCAGTTGGCAAGGGGTCCGGAGATTTCGGGAAAGACTCTGTGGCTGCGTTCCACATGGGACTACGGCGGGCAATCACAATTTGCGTACAGCTTGGATGGAAAGAGGTTTGTCGCCTTTGGCCAGTCCTATGGGTTGACTTGGGGCCGATTTCGCGGCGACCGTATTGGCCTTTTCACGGTGAATCAAACGGGCAAGGACGGCTATATCGATGTCGATTGGCTGCGTTATGAGGCAGCCCGGACCGGGTCTTAATATCGCCTTGGCAGAATGTTCATATTGCATGCAGGTTGAATTTCGTCCGAGCGGCATCTATCTTCCTGAGATTGATTTGTGGCTGGACAGCACAGATCCTTGTTCGGCTACCTGGATTTCACATGGCCATAGTGATCATGCGCGCGGCTGCCATGGCAAAGCGATTGGCACGCTGGCCACGCTCCGGTTTTACCGTATGCGTCTTTGGAAGCCTGATGACCAGGAGGAGCCGCAACTGTTTCCGCTGGAATTTGGTGAAAGCATCCATTGGAATGGGGCGGCACTGACAGCTTATCCGGCCAGTCATATCCTCGGAGCCGCGCAACTGCTGGTCGAGTTTCGCGGCGAGCGATTGGTTTATACAGGTGATATCAAGCTGCGTCGGCCTCTTTGCGGTGATACGACAGAGCCGGTTCCTTGTGACCGTTTAATTATCGAGTCAACTTTTGGCTTACCTTTATATAAGCTTCTAAGCCGCGAGGAAGCGGCAGAGCGTATTGTCGGATTTGCGCGCGCCTGTCTGGCGGATGGGGCAGTGCCTACCTTTATTGGTTATGCGCTCGGTCGCGGGCAAGAAATTGTTCATGTTCTTTGTCAGGCTGGCATCCCGACTGCCGTGCATGGAGCGATTGCGAGATTTTTGCCTGTGTACAAAGAATACGGCTATGAGTTTCCCTGGTGGGAACCATATGAGTCTGGCGCAATTGCCGGCAAAGCTCTGGTGGTGATTCCGGCGCACGGGAATGTATTGGGAAATAGCGGCAAAAACGTTCGCCTGGCTTATGTGTCTGGATGGGCCGCGCTTGATAATGCCCGTTCGCGCAGCGGGGCGGAGCGGCTCATTCCCTACTCCGATCATGCTGATTTCGATGAGCTTCTTACCATGGTTCATCAGTGCGCGCCGAAGCATGTTGATGTGGTACATGGTTATACAGTTCCGTTCGCTAAGATTTTGCAAAGTCGCGGGTACTCCGCTGCCGCGCCTCATCGCACGAGCGAACGAACCAATGTCGAGGCGGAAGGCTGATGGATCAACTCGCTGCTGTTTGCGAGGAGATCGCTAATAATGGAAGCCGCCTGCGTAAGGTGGCGCTCCTTGCTGAGTATCTACGCGGGTTGAGCGACCAAGACTTGATACTGGCAGTGCAGTTCCTGAGCACTGGGCCTGTCCCGGAAGGCGCGGGAAATCACAACCTGTTCGAAAAGGAAGAGAAGACCAAGCTTTCCATCGGGTATAGCATTTTGCGCAATGCGCTCCAAATTGCGACAGGCTGGGACAACGATATTCTGAGCGTTTGCCATGCGGAAGCCGGGGATACAGGCGAGACAACCGGGCTGCTGTTGCAGCACCAGCCCGGCTCACAGGCTTTTACTTTGCAGGAGGCAAATGAGATCTATCAGCAGTTATTTCGTACACGCCTCACAGCGCGCAAGCGGGATATTTTAGTTTCGGCTTACCGCGCTTATCAGCCGCTCGCTATCAAGTACTTCGTCAAAATTATTACTCGCGGCTTTCGGATTGGATTGATGGCCAAGCAGGTGGAAGAGGCTGTGGCAGGGGCCTGCGATGCTCCGCTTGATGCTGTGCGCGATGCTAACAATCGCCTCGGCGACTTGGCGCGCGTGGCGCTCGCTGCTCGTCACGGTACACTTTCGGAGATCGAAGCGCGGCTTTTTCATCCGATGGAGTTCATGCTGGCGAAGCCGCTGGACCATTTGGAAGACCTGCCGGAGCCTTCCGAGTGGATCATTGAGGATAAATATGACGGTATCCGCTCCCAGGTGCATTTCGATAACGGCCATGTTCGGATCTACTCGCGGGGCATGGAGGAAGTCACGCATGTTTTCCCGGAAGTGGTCCATGCTTTTGAACGGTTAAGCGGTAGCGGCCTGATTGATGGCGAGATTTTAGCTTGGCGCGATGGCCGTGCTCTTGATTTTAATGTGCTGCAGCAACGGTTAGCGCGTAAAAATGTTCGCGCCGCTCTCCTGGCGGAGATACCGGTGGCTTTTATGGCGTATGATCTTCTGCTGCGTAATGGGCAGCTTTTTTTCCATTCTGCCTTGGAAGAAAGACGCCGGACCCTGACCGAAGTCCTGGGAGCGCAACCGATGCCGCTTACGGTCTCGCCGCAGCATCATGTGGCGACACACGAGGAAATTGACCGGCTGTTTCTGCAAGCTCGCGAAAGCGGCAATGAGGGATTACTGCTGAAGCGGAAAGGCAGCCATTACGAACCCGCTAAACGGAGCGGAGCATGGCTGAAGCTGAAGCGGGCTTATGGAACGCTGGATGTGGTGATCACGGCTGCTCAGCAAGGCAGCGGACGCCGGGCTACTGTGTTTTCCGATTACACTTTTGCGGTCAGGTCAGGGGAAACGTTTGTGAATGTCGGTAAGGCTTATAGCGGATTGACCGACGCGGAAGTCAAAGAACTCACCAAAGTCTTGCGGGCCGCCTCCACGGACCGCTTTGGACCGGTGATGGTCGTGCGCCCGGAAGTGGTGCTGGAAGTGGCCTTTGATGGTGTACAAAAAAGCTCACGCCACAAGAGCGGTTATGCGCTCCGGTTTCCTCGCATTCTGCGCTGGCGGCATGATAAAAAGCCGGAAAATTGCGATGATCTCGCCCGTGTGGAAGCTTTGTATCAGGCTTCGGTTCAGAAAATTCTGATAAAGTAAATATGCTATGCACTATAAGCTACTTACTCGCACTTTATTCCTGGTGCCGTTTCTGCTTTTTCAAGCCGTCTCGGCCCACGCAGCAACAGTTACCTTCAACGCCAGTCTTCTGACGTCGAATCAGGTACCGCCAATCTCTACCAGCGGTAGTGGAACTGGCACATTTACCTTCGATACGGTCGCGCAGAATATAGCCTTCAACATTGGTTACAGTGGACTATCCAGCAATGCCCAAATGGCCCACATCCATTTTGCGCCTGTTGGCGTGAACGGACCAATCATTCTGCCCTTCAGCCCTAATCCTACTGGCACTTCCGGCACGTTGACCGGAATTCTTACAACAGCCGATTTAATCAACCAAGCTACTAGCGGAATTATTACATTCACCGATGTATACAATGCCGCGCTGGCTGGTAATCTTTATGCAAATTTACACACCGTTAATTTTCCAGGAGGCGAAATTCGCGGGCAACTCACGCAGCAAGCAAGCGCTGTGCCGGAACCGATGACAGGCTTACTTTTTGCTTCTGGACTTCTTGCGATTCCTTTAACCCTCCGCTGGCGCAATAAAGCGCAATCACCCCGAAATTAGTTCGGTTCCGTTGGGTTCCGGCCGTTCAGTATACTGGCACACAGGAGCGTTATACTATGGCCGCGAACCCCCTTCCTCTAATGACTGTGGAGGAGTTTCGCGAGTTGCCGGAGCCTGTTGGCGACTACGATTATGAGCTGCACTTCGGGAAACTGGTTCCGGTGACCCGCCCCAAGCTGAAACATTATGTTCTGCAGTCCCGGCTTCGGGACTTGCTTCGTCCGGTAGCACCGCCAGGAAGCTTCGTTGATACTGAGCTTGCCTTTCGAGCTGTGCCCGAATATGACTTGCGGGTTGCCGATGTAGCGTAACGTGAGTTCGAGGTAATACTCCTTTTGAATCAACCAGATCACCTTTGGGGCGAGGGACTTCCCCGGAAAAATCGCTTGTTTTCGCCACTTGTGCACGAGCAGTGGGCGAGAGTAAGAGCAGCTTCTCCAGCGATCTTTTCATTTCCATGACTTGCCAACTTTCTCCTCAGAAACTTAATTTGCGATGGTAGCCGGAGCAACGCTGATTACCAGGCCTAACCTGAATTTCTCACATAGGGCGTAGAACAAAGCCGCTTCGTGTGGCATAACGAGTTTTATCGAGAACACGTTAGCGCCGAACCGGAGCGGCCTTCTTCTATGACAAAGTGTACCCAAGACTCTTTCTCGTTTGCCCCAGCGTTTCGCCGCGAGGTGGTCGCCCGCTTCG
>JBJMGL010000208.1:0-2904 GCA_045807985.1 Bryobacteraceae bacterium | reverse complement strand
TGGTGACTTCTTCTGGCGCCCGGCGGTCATCGTTCAATATCTCGCCCTCTATCTAGTCCCAGCTCTTCCATTGATCGCGCTGCTTGCGAAGAGAGCGTGGCAAAAAAATCAAGCCGAACAGCGGAGCGAAAATCTTCTCTCTACCAGACCCTGGTTATGGCCACTGGCGTGGATGATATATCTTGGCGCTGCTGTTTGCTTCGGATACTTCTTTTATCTGCGCCACGTGCTAATGCCTTACCTTGCCTGGCTGCTGCCGAATAACCAAACAACGGACTTCGGCTTCAAGAACCATCTCATTCTTACCTTACTCACAGCCAGCTTCGCGGCTGCTCTTAGCTGGCTGTTGTCGGGTCTATGCCGAGGCATTCAGCATTGCCACGAAGTATCGCGCTCACAGGCATTTGTCGCTTTTGCAGGGCTTGGTCTCCTTTGCGTACAACTTCTCTATGCGCAGTTTTACGATGTTTACTTGATCCAGTTCCTCCCCTTCGTACTCCTAGCCTTAGGCCTCATGTGTCCGCGCTGGCCAAACTGGCTCAAGGCGACGATCGGTGGGATGTCGGCTGTCGCACTCCTCATTTCGTCGCTCTGGACTCGGGGCAACCTGGAGCGAGCCGAGGCCAATTGGAGGGCGGCCGAAATCGCTCATTCCAGCGGCGCGGCGCCCGAGGACATTGCCGGTAACATGACCTGGAGTTGTTATCACGGAGCCTTCGACGCTTGGGTTCGGCAGGTAGGCGGCATAAGGGCGGCGGAGAGCTATAGCGGCGGACATCGGATGCACTTCGCCTTTTTTGATTTTCTTAATCAACGCTTCAACCATGTCTCATTCGTTCTCACTTCATCGGTTTCACATCGCCCGAGTGAAAAGTCGCGCGTGATAGCGACAGTTCCGTATCGAGACGAGTTCCTTCGCGCACGCAAGATCAAAGTAATAAAGAATGACTAAGCTTTTTCGCGCTAACACCAGTACTCATTTATCAAGGCTGGAGTGCCAGCAAGTGGCTTTGCGTGGTAGGGAAAGAACCGGTTAAGCTGGTTGAGCGGTCTTTCGAAGAAGGCCTAGGAGAGTGCTGCCAGCGCGATTGTTGCAAGTGCAATCAAAAGAAATCGCGGAACCTGCCAGGGTAGCAGGTTCAAGAGAATTGAGCTAACTGCCCGCTGGACCGAGACGTGAAACATGTCCATAGCTAATCTGCCCGATATAAAGAAGCGACTTTTGGGTGAGTAATATCCCCAACATCCCACCGAACCCCTCTGCGGCCCCAGAGATTAGAGGCATGAAGAGCAAAGTCATCGCTAACTTCATCATTCCTAGTCTTCCGACTGCCGATTCGGAGGAATATTCCAGGTAGTGCCAAAATGAAGAGCGCTATGCGTAATTAGAGTGGAAATATGCGGAGAAAACGTCGGATATAAAACTAACGTAGCATCCAGAAGGAGCCCGCGCCGAGTTCGGCCTCCCTCCGGCTGTCGAGAAGGACGCCGGTAATCAAAAATCCGCTGAGCACAAAAAACAACTGCACTTCGGAATCCGTGCCAGCCAGCCGGGCGGATGCCAGACGCAATGAGAGAAGAGAACTGCAAGCACGGCGAAAGCTCTCAGCGCATCCAACTGCGGCATCTTTCGTGCAGATGGCGCTGCCCTAAGAAGAGGGGGCACGGATTTCAAGTCACGTCTTTGAGCCGCCGAAAGCTCGTCGGCGTATTACTATTTGCTTTGTGTCGTCAGAATGCCGCTGTTTCTGCGAAGCACTACGAAAGAGCTTACTTTTTCAACTGGGGTGTAATTGCTCCCGATAAAGGACGAGACCGCGGCAGACGCGTCCAAGGGTCGAGCACAACATGGCAAGTTTGCTGGAAGCAGGAACCACTGGCGCAAACTCTTGCGATATCCCGCGCATGGATCAACCGGCGGGGCGGCCTTATCGTCCATGACCAACGTGCGTGGGACGAGCACATATTCCATCTTAGCAAGGTCGCGTAGCTTGCGCTCCAGCGCCGCTGAACTGTAGACGCCGACCACTGATACATAATACTCAGGTTGAAGACGCCGCCGATCGATCACGTATTGCTCTACCACCGGATCACCAAAGGTTGCGAAAGGCAAACCGATTTGCGGGTAACGATCAAGCGCCGAAAGAGTCATACCATCCGGATGGCTTGTCCCTTTGGCCAAGGCTAACTTGTGGATGACGTTGTTGATCGGGTGCCGCGATAATATCGTCCGCGGTGATATTCCATAAAACACCACCAAGTTGACCGCCTCGATGAAAACAATAAAGACGGCGGCATAGGCAATAGCATACGCTGCAAAGGCCCGTCGCGAGACGGCTGACAGCTTTATCATTAAGAGCATCGATGCGCCCATACCGTATAACAAGACGTGGGGTGGATCACAGCGTCCAAGCGCGCCCGGCGCCATCACGAGACAAAGGACAGCAAGCGCACCGCAGATCGCCGTCCCCGCAGCTCCTTCTTCTGGCCATTGTCGCACACTTGCGGCCAGCAAAGGCGGAAGCAGCAGAAACAAGCTAAGGATATAGAGAATCAAATGCGGGGCAGGCAGAAGCGGTAGGTTGTTCGCGCCCTCCGAAAAACGAAGAAATGTTCCGTAATACTCGCGCGGCAAAATGAACCAGGAGAGCAACCCTGCAAGGACAAGGGCGATCAACGAGATCATCAATAAACGGCGTTGTCGGCCACCTTTAAGTGCCGCATACGTTGTCCATGCAATCGCGAACGCCACTCCAATTTCAGGCGAAAGCAGGATATTACCTGCCATCAGCAGGAACATGGTCAGCGCGGCAACCAATGTTCCCGCGAAATGGCTCGAGGTTAGAAAACGTCCGGCCAGACGAGCGCCAAGAACGATACTTGCATAGGGAAAGAGGTATCGCA
>JBJMGL010000207.1:0-3432 GCA_045807985.1 Bryobacteraceae bacterium | reverse complement strand
GAACGCATCAGGTAAGTTCCGGCGTCCCATTGCTACCGCGATTGAGCCAGCGAAGACATTTTACCGGGCGGAAGAGTACCATCAGCAGTACCTTGCAAAACGTGGGCTGCGGCACTGCCACGTTTAGCCCTTAGCTGGCGGAAGGCATTTCGACCGGCTCTGGCGCAATATGACTTTGCTCCATAAGCGGACTAGATGTGGCATTACTCTTGGCCGTCAATTGTTGGAAGTACTTAATAGTAATCTTAAGACCTTCATCGAGCGGAACAAGAGGCTCCCAATTGAGAATGCGCTTCGCTTTGCGGATATCTGGGCGGCGAACTTTGGGGTCGTCTGACGGAAGCGGTTTTTGTTCGATTTCCAGGTGACCGCCAAAGTGAGCCCGAATGGTATCGGCAAACTGCATGATGGTCATTTCGACTGGATTGCCAAGGTTCACGGGGTAGGCTTCATCGGATTCGCTCAGGCGCAGAAGACCTTCGACCATATCGGATACATAGCAAAAGCTGCGAGTTTGTGAGCCGTCACCAAAGACGGTTAGCTTTGCGCCGCGCAGAGCCTGATCTACGAAGGCAGGCACGACACGTCCGTCGTTGAGAGCCATACGCGGTCCATAGGTGTTGAAGATGCGGGCGATATTCGTCTTGGTATCGTAGGTGCGGTGATAGGCCATCGTGAGCGCTTCCGCATACCGCTTGCTTTCGTCGTAGCAGGAGCGGAGTCCGACCGGATTCACGTTACCCCAGTATGTTTCTGATTGAGGATGTTGCAGCGGGTCGCCGTAGCATTCGGAGGTAGACGTCAAAAGGAAGCGGGCATTGTGCTTACGGGCGAGTTCCAGCATGTTGCGTGTTCCCGTTGAGCCGGACTCCAGGGTTTCGATAGGATGCTTTAAATAATCAACCGGGCTGGCCAGCGAGGCAAGATGAAAGACGCGATGAACAGGAAATTTGTCGAGTGAAGCAATCTTCAGCGGTTGGCAGACATCAAATTCGATGTATTCGAAATTTGGGTTCCCAAGCAAATGCTGAATATTCTGTTGATGGCCGGTAATGAGATTATCCAGTGCGACAACCTGGTGCCCTTCCCCGATAATACGATCACACAGATGTGATCCAATAAAGCCTGCGGCTCCTGAAATAACGTATCTCACGAAGTCTCATGCTACTAAAAGCAAACCGAAAATAACAGCGGATGCCCACAGTTTAATCTGAAGTGTTCACTATGCAACCGTACGGCGCTATCGCTATTAGGGTATTGCTTTTAGCCCTGATTCTACTTTCCGGCTACTTATTTTGGCTCCGATTCGGGGTAGTCGTCCAACGAATCCGAAAAGCCAAGCGCGACGAGGATTATAAGCTAGGATCTGTTCAAAAGCGCATCTGGACCTTTGTCTGGGAAGTACTTTTCCAAGGCAAGGTGATCAAGGAGCGTCCTTTACCGGGTTTGGCGCATGCCTTTGTGTTCTGGGGTTTCTGCGCATTCGCGCTGGTCACTCTCAACCACCTCGCGAGCGGGTTTGGCATTCCCTTCCTTCATCGCGAACACTTCTTTGGCGCTTTTTATTTCTGGTTTGCCTTTGCCTTTGCCGTGACGTGCGCCGTATCGATTGCGGGACTTGCGTTTCGCCGTTTTATCCTTCGTCCCAAGTGGCTGGGGCCGGTGTCCTATGAATCGGGGCTTATTGCGCTGTTGATTTTCATTTTGATGGCGACCTATATTCCGACTTGGTGGGTACCGGAGCAGTCGGCTGGCGGGCAGGTCTTATGGTGGGTCCACACATTGACGCTGTTGGCATTTCTGCCCTTAATTCCGCATACGAAACACCTTCACCTGGTTCTCAGTCCGGTGACGATCTTCCTGCAGCGGAGCGGATTCAGTCATATTCCGCCGCTGGCCGGAGATGAGGATTTCGGGCTGGTGGCGGGCAAGGATATTTCGCAGATTACGGCGTTGCAGGCTTACTCGTGCGTGGAATGCGGGAGGTGTACGGAGCACTGCCCGGCTAACAATACGGGCAAAGAATTAAATCCGAAGCTGATTATTTTAGGAATGCGTTCTTATTTGAATGAATATGGCAATGGAAACGAAACGCCCATTTTGAGCGCCACGGTATCACAGAAGGCGATCTTCCAATGCACAACATGCGGCGCGTGCGAGTACCAGTGTCCAGTAGGTATCCAACATCTGCCGACCATCATTGGATTGCGGCGCGGCGCTGTGAATACCGGTGCCTGGGAGGACGATTACGGAACCAAGCTCTTTCTCAATTTGGAGAAGAACGGAAATGCGATGGGGTTCTCGCAATCGGAGCGGGACAAGTTCGTTGCCAAGCAGGAGTTTCCGATCTATGACGGGACCCAGGAGTACTGCTTGTGGTTGGGGTGCATGGGCGCTTATGATCCGCGAGGCCGGGAAATCATTACAGCGTTCGCGGCTGTGATGAAGCATCTGGGCACGTCATTTGGTGTTCTCAAAAAAGAGCGGTGTACAGGTGATCCGGTGCGACGCTTGGGCAACGATCTGGTATTCGGGCAATTGGCGGAGACCAACATCGGGGCGTTGCAGCAGGCCAAGGTAAAGAAAATTGTGTCGATTTGTCCGCATTGCGTTCGCACCATGGCGGAAGACTGGCGCGAGTTTGGCGCGGAAGTTCAGGTGGAGCATCACAGTGAGTTTCTGGCGCGGCATGCTGATCATCTCCCAGCGAATCGCGATGGGCAGCGGGTTGTATTTCATGATCCCTGTTATTTGGGACGCTATCGCGGGGTGTACGATGAACCACGGCAGGTCATTGCGCGATCAGCCACGGCGATTGATCCGCCCAGAGCGCGGGAACGCGGGTTCTGTTGTGGAGCAGGCGGTGGACTGGTGTTTCTGGGCGAAGAAACGGGAGATCGTGTAAATCATGCGCGCGCAAAAGAGTTAGCGGCCACAGGGGCCGATACAGTAGGAGCGGCTTGCCCGTTTTGTAATAGCATGTTGCGTGACTCGCTTAGTTCGCTGTCGGGAAATGCGCCACAATTATTGGACATCGCGCAGATTGCCGCAGCGCAGTTGAAACAAGGTCAGTCTTAAGCCACATTCATGTTTTCCGAAGAACTGTCGATGAGAATGGCGTGAGCCGAATAGCTTTATTCATAGCAGTTTTGTTTGCGCTTTCCTCTAACGTGCCCGGAGCCGTGACGATTTCACCGGCTGCTTTGCTCAAAAGCGTTGCGGAACGGAACGCTATAAGGCCGTGACAACGCCCCGTCGCTTGATGTCCATCGATGAATCAATGTGAGTTTGGCATAAGCTCTGAGCTGTCGCGGTAGGAACGACCATTGCTGATCGCCCCCGCACAGACATCTGAGCTGGTCAGTCAAGAGCGTGGCGCTGCTCATTTGCTCCTTTCAGCGAAACGATATTCCGAATGAGACGAGCCTGTCT
>JBJMGL010000206.1:0-8537 GCA_045807985.1 Bryobacteraceae bacterium | reverse complement strand
GGGGTGATTGAGGAAATTGAAGGCCTCCATGCGGAATTGGAGGGTATGACCTTCTTTCGGCATGCGGAAGTCTTTGTGTGTCGAGAAGTCCCAGGAGAAGCCGTGCGGGCCAATGACCGTGTTCCGTCCGGCATTGCCAAAGGTGCCAAATGGTTCGAGCGAGAAGGCATTCACGTTGAACCATGCGGCGGGACTTGGATTATTAAGAGTTTGTGACAGTCCGGTCGCGTTCAGACGATCGCGGCTGTTACCAATACCGGTGTTGGATTGATCCGGCCCAGGAGTTGGATATCCGGGCAAACCAGTTTGGAGGGTGTAAATGGAGCCGATCTGCCAACCGCCCAAAAACTCATTCAGAACGCCACCTCGATTCAGAAACGTTTTGCCGGAGCCAAATGGCAGTTCGTATAAAGCCGAGAGGACAAACCGATGCGCCACGTTATACGCTGATAGCGCCCGTTCACAGCGGAGGCAGCGGCTGTTCTGCGGGAAAATCGTATCGCTCTGGCCGCGAATGGCGCTCACATTGTCGATGCTCTTCGCCCAAGTGTACGCTCCGAGCAAAGTCAACCCTGACGAGAGACGGCGCGTGAGTTTGATACCGAGACTGTTGTAATTTGAATTTCCTCCTCCCTGCACCGTTTGCATAATGCCGATTGTTCGAAAGGGCAAACGGTTGGGCAGTGAGCTCGTGCCAGGGGTCGCTTCGTTGGCGTTGTACAGACCCTGTAGGTGATGCCCTTGGGAACCTAAGTAACCGGCTTCCAGAACCATCGATTTCGATAGCTCATGCTCAATGTTGAGCAGGTACTGCAGCACACGCGGGGTCCGGATATCGTACAGAACTCCAAAGAGAGTCGGGTTGGCAATGGTGATAGTGGAACCTACTGACACAAAATTCGTCCACGTCAGACTGGGAATGGCGGAGGGTTGATTATTGTTGACGTTATTGCTCCTTCCGCCCAAGGTGCGGGCCAAATCAAAACGGGAATTACCGCTGTCCTGAGCGTAAAACAGGCCCACTCCTGTCCGCACCGACCATTTCGGCGTTGGCGTCCAGGCAATTCCCAAGCGTGGCGCCCAGTCGTTGTAATCCGTCCGGTACAGGCGCTGACCGAGACGTCCATCACGCGCCACCTGAACGTTGGGAAACACAAACGGCAGGCCATCGTAGTAATTACCAGTGCCAAAACGGACATCAACGGGTTGCAGACTGGGATTTGTTACGCCAGCAAAACTCGCGAAAAACGGAAGTTGGATGTTGGTCGCACTCCCGCTTCGGTCATAGTAGGGCGGAGTTAGCTCATAGCGAAGCCCTAGCGAGATCGTAAGGTTTGATTTGGCGCGCCAAGTGTCGTCGATGTAATAGGCCTGACTTGTTGCGCGCAGCTGCTCAAAAGCAATTCCGTATGCGCCATCCACTTGCGTCGGCGCGCCTAGCAGGTATCCGGCAAAACCATAGCCGCCGGTATTGGTATTCGGGTTGGCCGTTGAGGATGAGCCCCAAGTAAACGCGCCTCGCGGGAACTCATTGCCTAACTGGTTGTAGCGGTCGCGCCGCACTTCGCCGCCGAAGCGGAAAGAGTGTTTACCGTGAATCCAGGAAAAGTTGTCAATCACTTGACCAATGGCGTCGTTCAAGATGTATGGACCGTTCGTATCGTCGCCCCAGCCGCTGATCTCCCCAAGATTACGCATTTGCGGAATTCCCCAGGTTTGGCAATTTGCCGTACTGAGACCGGGAAGCCCCAATTGCTGTACCACGTTTTGCTTGCAGGCCAGATTTGGAGTAACGGCATTGTAGAAGCTGTTGATACCGAAACGGAACTCGTTGACCGCTGTTGGCGAGAAAATTCGGGTATTTGAGATCATGTACTGCTTGGCGTTTGTCGCCAGTGCGTTGCCGGACAGGTTTAGCGTGGGCGATAATGCACTCTCGTCCGTCCAACTATAGCGGCCAAACCAAGTTGATTTCGCGCTCTCCACCCAATCGACGCGAACCGTGAATTGATCTTTGTCAGTCGGGTTATTTGCATTCAGCAGGTAGTCGTTGAGCGGCGACTGATTGGCTGGAATGGGCTGGTTTGGCAGAGGCAGATAATTCAACATTTGCAGGCTTTGGGGAGCAATAAGGTTAGCCGGAATAATGTTGCCAGGAATGGGAGTGGCGTTATAAGTACCATTCGCATTTTGTGAGCGCCCAGTCGGGTAATAAAGCTGAGCGCCTAAGCGCGGAAGAAGCGACGAGAAATCGCCATTACGCATGGCGGGCGTCGGTACGCTGTACAGGCTGTTACTGGTGGCGCGTTGACGGAATCCCTCAAAATTCGTCATGAAAAACAGCCGATCCTTTGCGTTGAACAGTTTCGGAATCGAGAGCGGACCGCCTAGGGTGAATCCGTACTGGTTCCACTTGAAAGGCTGATTTCCCGCGTGATTGCTGGTGAAAGCATACGGCGCGGCATCGAGTTTGTAATTACGGAAGAACTCATACAGGGCGGCGTGGTACTGATTCGTACCCGACTTTGTCGAGACGTTGACTTGCGAAGTTTCGCGGCCGAATTCCGCTGGGTAAACGCCGGTCTGAATTTTAAATTCCTGGACGGCGTCAATCGAGGGCTGGAACAGGTAGAGGTTGAAGTTTACGTCGGTGTTCTCGATGCCATCGAGCGTGTAATGGTTAAACGTGGAGCGCTGGCCCGCGATGGACATATTTTCGTTGGCACGGGTCCCGCCTTGCCGGTTGGTGCTTTGCGCGGAACCGAAACTTGCTGTCACATTTGGGCTGAGCTGCACTAGCTGCAGATAATCGCGGCCGTTTAAAGGCAGTTCCACGATCCGCTTATTTTCGATCACAGTTCCGACAGTGGCGTTGTCGGTGTTCAACTGTTCCGCTGAAGCGCTCACTTCAATAGACTCATTAACCTGACCGGGCTGCAAAGCGAAGTCAGCGCGCACCGTTTGCTGAACCTGCAGGTCAACGTTCGACTGCAACTCGGTTTTGAATCCGGCCATCTTGACGGAAACGTCGTACCTTCCCGGAGGGAGCGACGGGAATGAATAAATGCCGTCCGAATTCGTGTTGCTCGTGCGAGCAGCGTTTGTGGCCTTATCGGTCACAGCCACGGATGCTCCGGCCACAATGGCGCCGGAGGAGTCCTTTACCTCGCCGGTAATCGTTCCAAAAGTCTGCCCGAAACAAACACTCGAACACAGCAGAAAGCTCGTGAGAGCAAAAAGTTTAATGCAGCGCAAGATGATCCCCTCTTCGTTGAAGTCCTGCGCGAAAGCTACTTCGCCATGCGCAGATCACCGTTAGTCCATACTTCAGCTACAAGCGGCCAGCGAAAGGCAAGTTGAGCTTATAAAATTGTACTAGCCGCTTGACAGCTTCGCAATGATATGAAATTGTAAGCGTTACCTGAGGCTCGGTTGTGAGTAGTGGGCATTCTCAGTTCGCGCACGGTCCCGAACTGCTGCATCAACAGCAGGAGGTTGCCCGTCTGCAAGGCTTGCTGGAAGCCTCACGGGCAGTTCACAGCACGATCGAACTGGGCGAAGTGCTGCAATGCACGCTGGAGGTAGCAACAAAGGAGTTAGAAAGCGAAGGAGCTTTTTTCGCCGAAACCAAGGCACTGGCGCATGCCGCTCGCCTGACGTATGGCCGCGTCCCGGACAGTTGGCCTCAAGCGGACCGTCCGCATGTCTGGGTTGACTGCACGCACGTGCCACTCTGGGATAAGCACCACCACCTGCTTACCACTCTGGTTGTGTTCCGTCCTGGCCGACCACTTAGCTTGGAAGAACAGGATTTTCTGGAAGGTCTCGCGCTGCAGGCCAGCGTTGCGATTGAGAACGCGCGTCATCACGAGCAGCTCCTCGCATGGGAACGCACCCAGCAGGACCTTGCCTCCGCCCGGGTAATCCAGCAAAGCCTGCTTCCGCAAAGCCTTCCGCAAATACCCGGCTATTCCGTTTCTTGCCAGTCCAGCCCCTGCCACGAGATTGGTGGAGATTACGTGGACATCATTCCGCTTGACTCCCATTGCTTTGTCGCTATTGTTGCGGATATTGCCGGCAAGGGGCTCGCGTCGGCCTTGGTCAGCGCTTCTTTTCGCGCTGCCTTCCGCGCCATGGTAACGGCGGGCGTTGATCTTGCCGAACTGGCAGGCCGCATAAACGATCTGCACTATGCGGAGGGTCCGGAAGCAAGACGCAAGTATGCCACGGCCATTATGGCGCGTCTGGACGCAAGACGCCATGAGTTGGCCGTTGTCAATGCTGGACATAATCCGGGCTTCCTGCTCAGCGCGGCAGGAACCCGTTTGCTGGAAGCGAGCGGCCCGCCACTTGGCCTGTTTCCCGGCAGACGTTATCAGGCGGAAACACATTCGCTGGCCGGAAGCTGCGGGCTTCTTTTGTACACCGACGGGCTTACAGAAGTGTTTCGAGGCGAAGAAGAGTTTGGGTCCGAGCGTCTTTTGGCTGAGTTCCAGCAGCTCCATACACGCCGTTGCAGCGATACGCTTAATAAGTTATGGGAATTACTCACAGAATTCTCAGGCTCGGGCCAGCAGTCCGACGATATGACAGCCCTGGCGCTACTTCGTGATTCGGAGGTGACGGCTTGAGTACCCATACTCCTGCCGTTGAATTGCGCCTGCCTTCCCGTCTCGGCTTCGAAAAAGTGGCAATGAGCACAGCCGCTAGCCTTGCCGATCTCATGGGGTTTGAGGCTGATCGCATCGAAGATCTAAAGACGGCTATTTCCGAGGCTTGCATCAACGCCATGGAGCATGGCAATCACTTTAACGATCTGCTGCTCGTCTTTGTCACGTTTACGATGGAAGACAATACGTTGGAAGTTAGAGTCCGGGATTGCGGCTCGGGCGTGAAGAACGCGAATCCTCATAAGCCCGATATGGAACGCAAGCTGCACGGGGAGGAGGAGGCGCGCGGCATGGGCATGTTCCTGAACAAGTCCCTGGTAGACGAGGCGCAGTGGGTTCGGAATGGCCCGGAGGACAGCTATACTCGTTTGGCGATCCATTTGCCAGCAGTCTTGCAAGAAGGAAGCGGCAGTTTATGACCCCGCCTACAAAAGTTACTTTAGACAATGAAGGCGCTCTCGCAGTTTTGCGTTTTCAGGGCGACATCACGAGCGCCAGTAAAGATGTGGTCCTGGGCGCTTATGAACAAGTCTCGAAAGACCACGTCCAAAATATTCTCCTGGATTTCAGCAAGGTTTCTTACCTGAACAGCAGCGGCATCGCTTTGGTGATTCAAATGCTCATGGAAGCAAACCGGTCTGGGCAGAAAGTGCAGATTTTCGGGCTGACTCCGCATTTTCAAAAGGTGTTTACGATGGTAGGCTTAACTAAATACACAGCGCTGCACCCGGACGAGGTAACAGCGAAAGCCGCTTTCGCTGGTTAGACCACAAGCAAACTTGGATATCGGAGGGTTCATGCGTTGTCTCTGGCTCCTGTGCTTGTCTGTTTCCCTATGCGCCCAGACTGTCGAGATTTCGCATCTCGGCACCGGTACAGTAAATCTGGCAGGGCAATGGAAGTTCCATCCGGGTGACAACCCGCACTGGGCCGATCCCAATTTTGATGATTCCGGCTGGAAACTCGTCAAAGTGCCGCTAAGTCTGCAAAAGCAGGGCAAACCGAACTACTCCGGCTATGACTGGTATCGGCTGACGCTTCATCGCTATCCGCGCACGGCCGCGCCAGATCTGCGCTTGGCCGTGTCTGCAGTCTCGCACGTGAGCGCCTTCTTTGCTAATGGTGTCCAATTTGGGCAGTTTGGTGAATTTCCGCCCGAAGCTCGCTTTTTCGAATGGCGACCAATGTCCTTCCCGATCTCAGGCTCCCGATGGCAGGATGGACGTTTACTTTTGGCAGTTCGCATCTGGGTCGATCCCAAACTCGCTGTTCTTGGTGACAGCGGTTTTGACGATAGTTTAAGAGTTGACCTTCCGCCTCCAACCATCGGCTCGCCATCGGCGATACAGAACCTTGTGAACGCATGCAAACGAGAGCGGGAACTTAATCGCTTACCAGCTATTCTGGCGAAATGCGCCGGGTTTATTTTAGCTCTCTACCTGCTCGGTCTTTACCTTACGGAAAGCCGACGTCCTGAGTATCTATGGCTGGGCTTACATTTCGCTAGCGATGCGCTATTCCACCTCGCACAGTGGATTGCCCAGGATACACTCCTGCTTTCCGTCTCCGCCTCCGCTTTCTTTTACGATCTACTAAATCCGTTCTTGTATGCAACAACAGTTTTCGGCATTTGGTCGGCTTTCAATGTGCGAGTAAGCCGACCTCTGAAAATGTTTTTATCTTTCTTCCCTGTTTACTACTTAGCTTCTTTCGTAGCGGTCGAATTCGGGTTTCTGGCAACGTGGCAGAAGTATGACTTCTTGCAGTTCCTCGCATTTCCTCTCCTTGTCTGTATCGAACTTTCTTTTCTGCTGCGTCGCGCCTGGAGCAATTCCGGCGAACTACGCTGGTTTGCGCTCTCGTGGATTCCTTTATTTACCACTCTCCTGGTGCGCTTTGCTGCGGGTGTCGTCCCCGTAATTGGCAAGCACATCAGTTCTGACCTAATGCAACTTCTTTTCACAACCATGGGCATCTTCACTGTGATCGCTGTCGGATTTCTACTAATGCGCCGCTCCGGTCGCGCTCGCGCTGAACAGGATCGCCTTCACGCCGAGATGGAGGCCGCGCGCCAGGTGCAAAGGCTCATGCTGCCCGCCCAATCCGTCGATGCCCCCCACGTGCATATCGACACGGCTTATTTGCCTTCGCAGGAAGTGGGCGGTGATTTTTATCAAATCGCAACCGGCGATGACGGCGCTCTCTTGTTAATCATCGGAGACGTCAGCGGCAAGGGCTTGCAAGCCGCTCTCACCATGAGCTTGATTGTTGGTCTTTGGCAGGAGCTGATTGCCACTGCTCAATCGCCGCGTGAAGTTCTTTGCCGGTTCAACGATCATCTGCAACGCCGCATGAGCGGTGGCTTTGTCACCTGCCTGTGCGCCCGGCTCAAGCTTGATGGTCAACTCACGGTTGCCAATGCCGGGCATCTCGCGCCTTATTTGAACGGCACGGAATTAACGATTCTGAACGGGCTGCCGCTCGGTATTTGCGCGGAGAGCGACTACGCCGAGTCCCACCATCTTCTTTCGCCCACGGACACGCTCGTCTTTATTTCGGATGGCGTTGTGGAAGCGCGCGACAAATCGCATTCGTTTTACGGCTTCGAGCGATTACAGCAAGCTTTGTCAGAACGTCCCGGAGCGGAAGCGATTGCCCGCCGCGCGCAACAGTTTGGCCAGGAGGATGATATTACGGTAATTGCGATTTCACCACGAACCGTGACAACGGAATCCACCACTGCGCAAGCCGTTTTCGCGATTTAACGTTAGACACTAAACACGTCCGACACAGGCATGGACAGGCCAGGCAAACGCTCCGAGGTGAGCAATTGATCCCCTCCAAGTCTGGTGCCTTCGTTCCCGTGCCATCTCGTAATACTCTGAACGGACGGGAAAACCTGCCACGCTTCCACATCCGCTTCGAGATAATCGCGAAGTTTTTGCTCCATTTCCTCCGGCTGCTCCGAATCGGAAATCACTTCAATGGCAACATCAGGAGCGATGGGAATGGCCCGGTTTTCTCGTGGAATCAGATCGAGTTTTGCTTGCGATACCCACGCCACATCCGGGATACGAGCCCGGTCGGAACGCAACGTGAACTGAGTCTCCGCAAAGGCTCGCCCGCTTTTGTTCTGAAGGCGGTACTCAGTCAGGATTTCAAACAGCCTTGTTTTTATAAGTTCGTGGAGCGCACCGGCATTTCCCACAGTAATTAGCTCTCCATCGCTCAACTCGTAATGTTCACCGTCCTTAGGCCTTGGCAAACGGAGGAGACCATCAGGCGTCAGCGCAGCGGTAGATACCGGCATGGCATCATTATCCCCCTGCGCTGCAATAAAAGCGAAAGTATAAGATTCTTAGGATGCCTTCTTTAGAAACACAGTTGAACTTATCAGGAAAGATTGCCCTCGTTTCGGGTGCCAGCAAAGGCTTGGGGAAAGCCATGGCTTTGGCGCTCAGTGCCCAGGGCGCAACGGTTGCTCTGGTTTCACGGAACCGCGAGAAGCTGGAGGAAGTCAAAGGCGAAATTGGAGCCTCTGGCGGAAAGGCAGCCGTGTTTCTTGCGGATGTGGCGCAGGAAGAAGATGTACGGCGTTTGGAGGCCGAGGTTTCCCGTCAGCTCGGCAAAATTCAAATTCTGGTCAACAATGCGGGCACGAACGTTCGCAAGAATCTAGTCGATTTTTCATTGGAAGAGTGGCGAAGCGTGATGGATACCAACTTGACCAGCGTATTCCTGATGTGCCGGGCCTTCGTGCCGCATATGCGAGGCACCGGGTACGGGCGCATCCTCAGCATGAGTTCCATCATGAGCCATATATCTCTCCCAGGCCGGAGCGCCTATTCATCAAGCAAGGCAGCGCTG
>JBJMGL010000205.1:0-2931 GCA_045807985.1 Bryobacteraceae bacterium | reverse complement strand
GTCTATTTGCAAAAACGGTGGGCCGAGTGGCTCATGGTGATTGCGACTTCCGCGTTGATTCCGCTCGAGATCCATCATCTGTTCGTTAAACCGAGCGTCACTGCTCTGACCATCCTGTTTGTAAACTGTTTCATCGTTTGGTTCCTCTACCGGGTTTTGAAGTGGGAACGTCCGCACCGCGTGACTCCGGCCCCGACCGAGATGGTGAATGTCGGATAGTACGTCGCGGCGCTATTCCAAACTTTTTTAGTGCCGTTAGGGTTTGTTCCATCGGTAATCCGATTACGTTCGAATAGGAACCTTTGATCTCCGCGATGATCTCTGCTCCGTGTCCCTGAGCGGCGTATGCTCCGGCTTTGTCGAGCGGGTTTACCTTTGCCAGATACTGGCGGATTTGGCGATCGCCCAGCTTTTTGAATCGGACGACGGTCATTTCGGACAGCAGCCTAACCATTTCGCCATCGAGGTGAGCGATAAAGACGGACGAATAAACGCGATGGAATCGACCACTTAGTGAGCGCAGGATGCGGATCGCGTGGGTCAGATCCGTTGGCTTACCGATAATTTTGTTCGCGAGTTCTACAACGGTATCGGCTGCGAGAACCACTCGATCAGGCCGACATTTGGCGACCGCCAATCCTTTGCGCAGTGCATTCCACGCCGTCAGTTCTCGCGCGGTCAGGTGCGGCTCCGTGATTTCCTCGATTCCGGAGAGTGCCGTTTCGAATGAAATACCGGCTGCCTGGAGCAGATCCGATCGCCTGGGTGAGCCGGAGGCCAACAGGAGCTGCGGTGAAGTTGAGTTTGGTCTCCGGCGGGCGTTGCTCCTCGAGTTAACCACGTTGGTTTGAACGATTAAAGGTTGTCGGTTTACAGATCAGGCGTCGGAGCGGACCTAGCGTTGCAAAAAGCGCTTGGCATCCCGGGGCGTCCACGCCAGCTTAGCTTCCATCCGTGCGGGCATAGCTTAATGGTAAAGTTCCAGCCTTCCAAGCTGGCCATGCGGGTTCGATTCCCGTTGCCCGCTGGGCTTTACAATAACCGGAAAAAACGCTAAAAAACTATTGACGTTGGGCTATCGGCCCGTATACAACGGATGCGTTCTAAAACTCTTACATTTATCAGGGCTATGAAAAAACTACTCGAATTGTCCCACAGCGTCACCCGTGGCGCTCTCCTCCCCAGCCTCGCTCTTGGCTTAGGCGTCATGTTCTGGAGCGCTACGACCGCGGTCGTCAATGCTCAGATGCAGGCGGAACAGGTCGAAAAGGCCAAGCCGACTGACAAGCCCGGCAAAGGGAAGCCCGATAAACCAGATAAAGGCAAATGCGACGTCTGCCACAATCCTCACAACTATCACACCATCAACATTCCCTGCGATCAGGTGGATAAGTTCCTGGCGAACCACCCAGGGGATTTCCGTGGCCGTTGCCAGGCTACCCCGGTTCAGAACCCTTAAGCTTTTTCGAATTTAGGAAAAGCCGTTGCGATTTCACTCGCAACGGCTTTTCTTTTGCCCCGATCGGCCGCCGAAGGCTGCCATTCTTCGATCGCGTTTGTGACTCAATCTCGATACCTGCCACGCTTCACTGAAGCGGTGTCAGTAATTCTGCTGATCCTTGCCTTCCTGACGATCCAAACACTGATCGGAGGCACTCGCCTTCTCTTCAGCCTGCCAGCCTACGCCATTGTCGCGCTGGTCGGTTTACTGAGTCTGTTTTCGCTGCGTCGGCCCAAGCCCTCGCCGGACTGGCTCTGTCTGGGCGCCACCGCCTTGTTTCTCGGCTACGTCCTTGTCAGAGCGCTTTTTTCGCCCGTCGACTACCTGGCCCGCTCGGACATTTACTCCGTGGTTGCCGGGCTGGTTGTGTATTTTTGCGTCGCCTCGGTGCTGACCGATTCGAAGTGGCGAATGACGATTTTTCTGTGTCTGCTTGGCTTTGCACTGGTGCACGTGGTCGTCGGTGGTTTGCAATTCAGGGATGGGGAGAACTTCATGCCGATTTCGTTTCTGCAGCGATACGATTACGGCCGAAGAGCCAGTGGCCTGTATGTCTGCCCTAACCACCTCGCCGGCTTGCTCGAAGTGCTGGCGGTATTTGGGTTAAGTATCATCTGCTGGAGTCGCTGGTCGCGCTGGCTCAAATTGCTGATCGGTTATGCGGTGGCTGTTTGCTACCTGGGGGTTGCCCTCACCGGAAGCCGGGGAGGTTATTTGAGCACAGTGGGCAGCGTGATTTGTTTTGCCGGGCTGAGTCTCCTTCTTCTATGGCAGGCGCCGCGCCGGTTATTCTGGACCTTCGCGATCCCGAGTGGATTGCTGGCGCTGCTGCTGGCCGGAGCCGTGGTGTTTTTTATTCAGCGCAACGACGTGCTGAGCGAGCGAGCCAACAACGTCTTTGATGTCGGCAACATGCGGTTTGATCTTTGGAAGGCCGCACTCCAGCAATGGAATTTGCAGCCTGTCTTCGGTACCGGCAGCGGCACGTATCTTTATTATGGGCGGCAGTTTCGAACCGACCGGATGCAAATTGATCCGGTCTACGTGCATAACGATTACCTTCAACTATTGGCCGAGTACGGGGTCATAGCGTGTGTTCTGCTGATTCTGTTTCTGGCAGTGCATCTGCGAAATGGGTGGAAAAACTTCGCCCGGTTAGGTCCAAACCGGGTGGGGAGATCGCAGCGGTTGCTTAGCAACGGAATGGCGCTTCAGATCGGCGCGATCAGCGCCGTGGTCGCGTACCTGGTGCATTCGGTGTTCGACTTTAATCTGCACATTCCAGCCAATCTCCTGCTGATGGCTTTCGTGTTCGGTATTTTGGCGAACCCCGGCCCGATTGGCGCGGGTAAACCGGAAGCGGCGCGAGGCGCGGCGTTGTTGTGGCGATTGCCTGCTCCGGCATTAGCGATCGTTATCTGCGTGCAGTG
>JBJMGL010000204.1:0-13796 GCA_045807985.1 Bryobacteraceae bacterium | reverse complement strand
GGTAGGACGACTCTCCTTCCATTTCTCATGCCCTACAATCAATCGGATTTTGCTCTAGAGAATGGCAAGCCCATCATCGGGTAACCCGGCACGGCTCGTTCAGCCGAAGCACCGGTAGATTGTAGATTGGGGAAGGAATCTTTTCTCTATAGTGCTCGTTCCGCAATTTCAGTAAGTTCGTCTTTTGTCAGCGGAAGAGGATTTGCTTTGGTGCTATTAGCCGCCGCTACTTTCTCCACCAGTTCCGGGATTTGTGACGACTGTAGGCCGAGAACCCCCAAAGGCTGGATGCCAAGATCCCGTGTCAAGCTCAAGAGCCAGGGAATCAAATCTTCTGGCTCCGCCCGTTCATTGGCCGTGAGAGTATGGGCAATCTCCCGGTAACGGCCTAAAGCCAAATATTCAGGCGCGCGCTGCCGCAAGGCATGAATATTGACCTCTACTCCATGCGGAAGCACTGCGGCGCAAATGGCACCATGTGGCGCATCGAGCATTCCGCCGAGAGGCGCCGCAAAGCCATGTACGATTCCCAAACCAGCATTGGCCAACGCCAGGCCGCTCAGCAGACTGGCAAAGCACATGTGTTCCCGCGCCGAAAGATCCTTTCCATCTTTAAAAGCTTGCCGCAGCGCGGTGCGAACATGCGCGATGCCTGCTTTGCAAAACAGATCAGTGAAGGGCTGGGCGCGGCAGGAAACAAACGGCTCAATTAATTGCGTCAATGCATCAATTCCGCTGGCCGCCGTCACTTGCGGCGGCAAGCTGATCGTCAACTCAGGATCGACAATCGCAACTTTCGGAAGCAAAAACGGACCACGCAAGCTTGCCTTTAATCCATGTTCAGGCGAGCCCAGAACCGCATTGCGCGTCACCTCGGTGCCAGTTCCCGCCGTGGTCGGTATCGCGATACACGGAAGGGGTGCGTTCACGAGTGCCTCGCCCTTACCGATCACCTCCAGATAATCCAAAGGCTCACCGGAGTTGGTGGCCAGCGCCGCAATCGCCTTCGCTGCATCCATCGCGCTTCCGCCACCCAGACCAATGACGAAATCGCACCCGCTTCGTGCCGCCTCTGCTCCCCTGCGTACCGTGTGGAGCGTCGGTTCACCTTCAACAGCGAACGGCACCGACGAGATACCGACCCGGTTCAGCGCTTCGACCAAAGGCGTGGCTCGCCCGCCCCTTCGTCCCGTGACGAGCAAAGCACAGTTGCCGTAAGAGCGCGCCAGTTCAGGTAATTGATGGCGGGAGCCCGGTCCAAAGACGATGCGGCTGGCCGTGGCAAACTCGAACTGCATTACCACCCTTCATCTCCCGGAAAGATGTTACTGTACCGGATGCTTCTCCTGGGTTCCGCCATCATATCGGCCACGGTGTCACGCCATTTCGCGTAGTGCTCTGTTCCCTTGTGCTCCGCAGGCGCTTCCGGTGTGCGATAAATTTCTACTAGCACAAAGTGAGTTGGAACCTCCTCTTCCTGCAGAACGTCGAACCGTGCAATGCCCGGTTCCTGCAAGCTTTTCCGGGAGTTTTCCAGAGAAGCTAAGCGAAAAGCCTCCACTGCTTCCGGCTTTACTGAAACGTGAACGTGAACAATCAGCATAAGAAAACTTCACACTAAATAAATACTGCAAAGAGAAATTGAACAGCTTAGACCTACTCTATAGAGACAGAATGCAGAGGAAACTTGTTCTGAAAGTGCGGCCAGTTTCTCATGTCAATTAACGAATCCGCACGCATAGTGGTTGTGGAAGACAGCCTGCCTGATGTCATGCTGCTAGGCGAGGCATTAAAAGAATATGCAGTTCCGCATGAAATCATCCATTACCGCGATGGCGTTGAAGCTGTGACAAAGCTAAACGACTCTATTGGATCAAGAATACCGCCCAATTTAATCGTTCTCGACTTGAACATGCCGAGAATGAGTGGCCTGGAAGTTCTGGCGAACCTTAGGAAAACGGGCGCGTTCGCGAAAGTCCCCATTGCCATCCTGACTTCCTCCCTGCAACCGGAGGAGCAGGCCACCGCTCAGAAACTGGGCGCTGACCGGTTTATTCATAAACCCGTTGATCTGTATGATTATCTGAAAGAAGTAGGCGGAACATTGCGAGATCTGTTAACCCTCGGAAGGCATCTACAAATCGTTTGAAGGCAGGCGAGTTAAGAAGGAGCTTGTGATACTACAGGTGTATGCCGTGCCCGTATTTTGAGCCTCAACAGGTTGCGAAAGACGGGCAGGATATCCACGGACGCCTGCCGCTCTTTGACGAGTACAACGGCTGGTGCCATGGAAGCGGCCAAGTGCAGCCGGTGCCCGCCGCAGTTCGGTTTTCTGGTTGTAACCACGGCCATCCCGATAGCCGCTGTACGGTCTTTCCGGCTGGTGAAAGCCGCCGCAACCGACGCTTCCACCTTGGTGGGAAAACCAGCAATGATGAGTTAACTCTTGAAATCCTTGTTCTGGAAATAGAGGACCATACTCCGGTTCGCTCCCATTCCGTCCGCTACTCAAAGGCGGATGAGCATTTGGAGCCGGAAGTGCAAGACGAGTGTGAACGGGCGCAAGTGCTGGCCTTTTGCCGCAGTTATCTCAGACGTTTTCCCGATCCGGTAAACCCCAATTATTGATGACCAAAACTGATTTATTCCAATCGCCTACTGCCTCTTCCGCTGATGCCAACGAGATCCGTACCGTGCGGCAATCACAGTCGGAATACTCCGAAATATGCCTTCCCAACAACACCAACGCACTCGGAACCATGCTGGGCGGTCATGTGATGCACTTGGTGGATCTGTGCGGCGCTATCGCCGCGATACGGCATGCGCGTGCCGCCGTGGTCACTGCTGCCGTTGACCAAATGACCTTTCTTTACCCCATTCGCATCGGCGACTTAGCGATGTTAAAGTCGCAGGTCAACCGGGTATTTCGCACATCCATGGAGGTCGGCGTAAAACTCTGGGTCGAAAATCTGAAAACCGGCGAAGTCAGGCATACCTCTTCGGCATACCTTACGTTTGTGGCTTTAGATGAGAACGGGAACCGCATTGTGCTGCCCCCCATCGTGCCGGAAATGCCGGAAGAACAGCGCCGTTACGAAGAAGCCGCCGAGCGCCGGGCGTATCGGCTCGCTTTCAAAGCAAAAACCAAAGCAAATCTGTAAGAAAGCTTACTCTGGCTCCGCCTTATGGATGTACTTGATGCAGTGCTTATAAAGCAACAGATTCGGCGCGCCAAACCGGTTCAGTTTCACGCAATCCTTGTCATACCACTCAATGACACCCTCTAGCTGCTCCCCGTCAGTGAGCACAACGACCATATGTGTTTTAGCTTGCATCTGCTTGGAATAATAGAACTGCTCGGCGTTGGTCTGATCGGGCGGCGTAGTTTTCTTAACCGCCGGTGGACGGCGGCTAGGTTCCTTGGTTTCTCCTCCGATAGTGCGAGCGGGTTTTCTGATGAGCGACTCGAGTCGCCTCTCCTCAAACATTTGCCCTCAATTTTACTCGAATTTAATATGACATGCGCCCATTTCTTAAAATGGACAGTTTATTGATGTTTAGGTGCCTGCCGAAGCCGAGGGGTTACGCAAATTAATAACGAGAGCATCCAGCGCTGCTGTTTTTTGGATATTGCGGCGTACCATGACGACAAGCTCATCCACTTGGGCAGTTGCACGCTCAATCCAGGAGAAACTGACCGCTTCGGCGATCTTAAGGATCCGTGGCGTTACATCGCGGTTGATCACCGGCGGCTTGCCATGCCACGACGATAATACGTCCCGTAGTATGCCATAAGCCAATTTGAGATAGAGTTCCAGTTTTTCCGATCTGCTATTGCTGAACGATTCCGAATGCTGCACCCAAGCCGAAAAGGGAGTCAGCCCAGCTGCGCACTCCAAGGCCGCCAAGATCAACGCACGGCGGGAACGAAGCTGTTCCAAATCCAGCGTGACCGCCAAACCGGGGCTCCCTTCCGCCAGTTCGACGCGTGTCTGAGCCTCAGGCAGCTTTCGCGCGCCGGCAAACTGCCGCATTTCCTCATCGGACAAACGCGACATCTGAAGAACAATAGAGCGCGACCGAACCGTGGGAAGCAGATCGTAAAGATTCTCCGCCGTCGCTATAATGATGAGGTGCTCCGGCGGCTCTTCCAGCACTTTCAGCAGGGAATTAGCGGACTGCTCGTTAGCGCGGTCGAGGTGATCAATCAAAAACACTCGGTGGCTGCCGCGCAATGGTTTTAAATGAGACCGTTCCCGCAGCAGCCGTATCTGTTGAATGGTGATCTGCCGCAATGGCCCATCCGGCGGAAAAGTAATAAAGTCCGGATGTGTCGAAAACAAAAGCGGATCATCCGCCCGCTTGTCAGCGGCCCACTTCTCACGGGTCTCTATCGTTTCCACGTTTTCCGGCAGGCTTAAATCGTCCCGTTCAATTTTTTGCGCATCACCGAGCAGCGCCGCCGCGAAACGCCGGACCAGGGTCGCTTTACCAATCCCCTCCGGACCACTCAGGAGAATCGTCTGCGGAATGCGCTGCCCCTCAATCATCTGCGCCAGCGTTTGCGCCACGGCAGCATTACCGAAGAAGTCAGGGAAAGAGGACAAGTTGTTACGCATTGAGGAACTCGTCTGCAGCAGGGCCGGCATATTCCATACAGGTTTATTATTACGCCTCAGTGCGACCTCTTAACTGTGTGACAATCCAAAGCCGTACACACTTGCTTCCACACTCGCTCTGCTACTTCCAAAGGATCACCAGCGCCATCCACCATACGGAATCGCTCCGGTTCGGCTGCGGCAATCTTCCGGTAACCTTCCCCAACGCGTAGATGAAAATCGAGCGATTGCCGGTCGATTCGTGCCTCACTTTTAGCCGCACCACTTCCCTGATTACGCTGATTAGCCCGCGCCAAACCCGTCGCAATATCAAGGTCAACACAGATCGTAAGATCAGGCAGCAGCGAATCGAGCGCCAGCCGGTGCGCCTGCAGAACGGTATCAAAGCCAAGCCCCCGCGCTTCACCCTGGTAAGCCAGCGTGGAATCCGTAAAACGGTCACTCACCACGATCTCGCCACGCCCGAGGGCCGGAATAATGATTTCAGCCGCCGCCTGAGTGCGCGAAGCAAACATCAACAATAGCTCGGTCGCTGGAGCCATTTCAGAATGAACAGGATCCAAGAGAATGCGCCGGATCTCCTTGCCAATGGCCGTAGCGCCCGGTTCTTGATTCTCTGTGACAACATAGCCGTTTGTCCGTAAACGCTCGATCAAAAGGCGCATCTGCGTGGTCTTCCCGCTGCCTTCTGTTCCCTCAAATGTAAGGAAAAGACCGCAACGGCCACTCACGGGTGTACCGTCTCAGTCATACACGTAGTGCAGCAAAGTCTTAAGATCCTGCCAAGCTTGGCGGCGCGCCTCCTGATTATATTGGCGAAGCAGGTAAGACGGATGGTACGTGATCATCACCGGAATATCACGCCACTTGTGCCACTGCCCGCGCGTTTTCGTAATGCCTTCCTTGGTGTTGAGCAACGCTTTCATCGCTGTTGCGCCCAGCGCGCAAATCGCCTTGGGTTTGATAGTCGTCAGTTGGCGGTACAAAAATTGCCCGCAAGTCGCCATCTCATCGGGCAGGGGAGTGCGGTTCTCCGGCGGGCGGCACTTCACGACATTGCAGATATACACGTCATTCCGGCTAATGGGAATGCCCTCTTTCGCCGCGGTATTATCGATCATCTGCGTGAGCAACTGCCCCGCGCGGCCCACAAACGGCACACCCTGTTCATCCTCATCCGCGCCGGGACCTTCCCCGACAAATACCACTTTGGCCTGCTCGTTCCCGGAACCGAAAACAATACTCATCCGGCTTTCACACAGGCGGCAGCGTCTGCAATCACCAATGTCAAGACGGATCGCGTCCAGCGTATCGTTTTGGGGAGCCAAACCGGGCAACTCCGTCGTGGCAAAGAGTGAAGTGACTTTCTCCGAAGGGAAAACAGCGGGAATAACAGCCGGAATCGGAGCAGTTTCCGTCTTCGGTTCCGCTGCGGGGGCAGGTTCGGCTGAAAGCTTCACACGTTTGGCCATATCTGGCTTATAGATGGCATCCATGCCCAAATCGCGATAAAACTCGAGATAGTTTCGAAGTTGCTCTCGTGTCATGCCATTCGGTAAGTTAAGCAAACGCGTCAGCCGTGCGTACCGAGAGGCGAAGGCTAACGATTTGATCCAGAATCTTCTCAGCAATCTCACGCTTGCTGGCGGGACCGGCATGAACCGTTTGCCCCGTTTGCGTGATCATATTGACTTCATTCGTATCAGCCTCGAAGCCCAAGCCATCACCAACCAAATTCGCCACCACCATGTCGCACTTTTTGGAAAGCAACTTGCGGCGGGCTTCCTCCGCCAGATTCTGCGTCTCTGCCGCAAAGCCGATCAACAAGCGGTCGCCCTTGCGCTGACCCACTTCCGCCAGAATATCCGGTGTTGGGTCTAACTCCAGCGAAAGCCGCGTCGCGGTTTTCTTCAGTTTCTGCTTCGGCACCTCGGAAACGTAATAATCCGACACGGCAGCGCTCTTAATAATAATGCTGGCCGGTTCGAGATGTTCGAGCACCGCTTTTCGCATCTCCTGAGTTGTATGGACCGGAATCACTTCCACGCCATCGGGAGGCGTCAGGTGAACCGGGCCAGACACCAGAACGACATGCGCGCCGCGCTGCTTGGCAGCTTCCGCAATAGCATACCCCATCTTGCCGCTGGAACGATTCGTAATAAAGCGGACCGGATCGATAGGTTCCTGCGTAGGACCCGCCGTAATCAGAATGTACTCGCCTTCAAAATCCTTTTTCCCTGGCGTGAGCAAATCGATACGCTCTGCGATGCGGATCGGATCGGGCAAACGCCCAACCCCCACGACACCACAGGCGAGTGACCCGGAATCCGGCTCCATCACGAAGCATTGGTGACTGCGTATCGTATCCAGGTTCTTTTGCGTTGCCGGATGGTTCCACATATTGGTGTTCATCGCTGGAACAACTAATATCTGGCCCTGAAAAGCCAGGTACAACGTGGATAAAAAATCATCCGCCAAGCCATGAGCGAACTTGGCAACGAGGTCGGCAGTCGCCGGGGCAACGACTAGAACATCATGTTCCTGGGCCACGGCAATATGCTCAACGGCGCTGGAAAGCGTGTCTTCAGAACTAGCCGCTGAAAAAAGATCAGTAATGACCTTGCGGCCGCTCAGTGTGGCAAACGTGAGCGGCTGAACAAAATTCTGAGCCGCCCGAGTCATCACCACCTGAACCTCATGACCGCGCCCTGTTAGCGCACGCACGAGTTCAGCCGACTTATAAGCTGCAATGCCCCCACCAACCCCAAGAACGACACGCATGCCGACTGCTATTCAGTAGGAATTACTTCTTCTTCCGGCTGACTCAGGTCGGTATAAGGAACCAGACCACGGCGGACCTCTTCCATTGCTAAAATGGTCGGCTTCTTATTCACAGCCGGAAGCACAGACCTTTGTCCATTCTGCAACTGCCGGGCGCGTTTGGCTGCCACAATAATAAACCGGTACGTGCTCGAAGCTTGGTCGTCCGGAATTGCATACATAAAGTTTCTAGATTTTTCTGCCATGAACCTCTCCCAATGAACGGAACGATATGTTCCGGAATAATGAAATTACTTAGAAAAGCGAAGGCGGCCGGTCCTCAAAAGTTCTCAGAATGGGCTGAATCTGCTTCTCCATCCGTACCCGGCGAACCCGTTCCGCTCTCACGATAGCTGCCAGCGTAGCGACCGATTCTTCCAGCTGATGATTCACCACGACATAGTCATACTGCGCGTAATTGCGAATTTCATCGGCCGCATCCCTCAATCGCCGCTGAATCGTTTCTTCCGCATCCTCGGACCGCGCCCGCAAACGCTGCTCCAGAATGTCGCGGGACGGAGCCAGAATGAAAATACTGACAGCCTCTGGAATGCTCTCTCTCAATTGTCTCGCACCTTGCACGTCGATGTCGAGTATCAGATCCTTGCCTTCCCGCTCGGCCTGCTCCAGGACATTGCGGTTTGTGCCATAGTAGTTTCCAAAAACTTCGGCCTGTTCCAGAAACTCACCACGCTCACGCCGCTCTTCAAACTCTTTGCGGCTGATGTAAATGTAGCTTTCACCCGGTTTTTCATTACCCCTAGGTTTGCGTGTCGTATAAGAAACAGAAAATCGCAGCCGGGGATCGCGCGCCATCAAGCGTGAAACCAGCGTCGATTTCCCAGAGCCCGAAGGCGCCGAAATAATAAAAACCGTGGTCATAAGCTATCGGGGAAAGAACGGAGGCAATAACGCGCTCATTCCAGGTTGAGCGCCTGCTCCCGCATTCTTTCGATATTAGCTTTCATCTGAACTCCCGCATTTGTAATAGTCAGGCCGCAATCGCCGAGGGCGGAACTCTTCGAAAGAATGGTGTTCGTCTCGCGATTGATCTCCTGCAGGAGGAAATCCAGGCGCTTGCCCACTTCTCCCCCACCGTCCAGCATGCGGCGCAGCTCCCGGGAGTGAACTTCCAGCCGGGTGAGTTCCTCTTGAACATCTGAACGGTCCGCCAAAACCGCCGCTTCCTCTATCAGACGGTTGGGCGGAAGCGTTTGATCACCCAACAAGGAGCGGAGCCGCTCCTCCAATCGAGCGGCAAACTGCGGGACAGCATCGGACCGCACGGCCGCGATCTGCAGCCTGCTCTCGTCCAGCGCGTCCAGCTCGCGTACAATCGCGCTCTGCAATTCACGCCCTTCCCGATCGCGATAACTGTTAAGCTCATCCGTGCAAGCTCCCATTACCGCAAGGGCTTCCTCGCCAAAGGACGGAGAAAGTGGTTTCGTATCGCGCGCACTCTCCCAAATCCCCGGCAGGCCCAGAAGCACGTTCAAATCCGGCTTGCTGTGGAGGCCAAACTCAGCGTCAGCCTGCCGGAAAGCCGTAAGATAGCGTTTCAACAACTCGCGATTATAGCCGCCACGGTCACTTTGCGCCTCGGATACCAGCGACATTCGGATTTCAACATGGCCCCGGCCCAGCCGTTCCTTCAGCAGCGACCGTAAAGCATTCTCAAACGGCGCAAACTCGGTGGCAAGGTAAAAGTGCAGATCGAGGCCACGGTGATTCACGCTGCGCAGGCTTACCGTCAACTCCCCGGCGCTCGTCTCCTGGCGGACGAGCGCGTATCCGGTCATGCTGCGAATCGGAAGGGGCATTCTTAACTATTCACGAGAGCCGCATCGGCGTGCTGCACTGAGTACAGCCGCTGATACAGCCCCTTGCTCGCCAATAGCGTTTCGTGCGTGCCCACTTCAACAATTCTGCCGTTATCGAGAACAACAATTTTGTTTGCCTGGCGAATGGTGGAAAGCCGGTGCGCGACCACCAGCACCGTGCGGCGCTTCATCAGCGCGGTGAGCGCCTGCTGGACGAGCCGCTCGGACTCCGTGTCAAGATGCGATGTCGCTTCATCCAGAATCAAAATCGGCGCGTCTTTCAGCAAGGCACGCGCAATCGCCAGCCGTTGCCGCTGCCCGCCGCTGAGTTTAAATCCCCGCTCCCCAATGCGCGTCCCATAACCCTCCGGCAGTTCCTGAATGAAATCATGCGCCAGCGCCGTTTTGGCGGCAGACAGGACTTCTTCTTGTTTAGCATCAGGCCGTCCGTAAGCAATATTGTCAAAAACGGAAGTGTTGAACAGCATCGTGTCCTGCTGCACAATGCTGATATTTTCACGCAAACTCCCCAAACGGATATCACGCAAGTCCTTGCCGTCGATCAGCACCGCCCCGGTACTTGGATCGTAGAAGCGCAGCAGCAATTGCGCCAGCGTGGACTTGCCCGCGCCGCTCGGCCCCACAATCGCAAGAACCTCGCCCGCCTTTACTTCCAGGTTGATGTCGTGCAGCACGCACCGGTCAGGCGCAGCCGGATAGCAAAACGAAAGCTGGTCAAATCGAATCGATTCCTTGAACTTCGCGAGCCGTACCGCCCCGGCTTTATCGCTGATGTGCAGTTTTTCATCAAGGTACCCAAACACCTTCAGAGCCGCCCCGATTGCCTGCTGAAAAATATTATGGATATTTGTCAGCCGCTTGATCGGCTCATACAGCATCACCAGCGCAATGATAAACGTGGTGAAGGTGCCGGCTGTCAAATTGCCGCTCTTCACCTGCTGGCGCGCCAGCCAGAGCAGCAGAATGATGCTCATGGCGCCGAAAATCTCGATAATCGGCGACGCCAGCGCCTGCTGCGCCACATACCGGAGGCTGCTGGTCTTCAATCGCTGGGCAGCAAGGCGAAAGCGTTTCGATTCAAAATCCTCCGCGCCGAAGCTCTTCACTACTTGATGCCCGGTAATCGTTTCCTGCAAAATCTGGTTCAAGCCCGCCGCCATGTCTTGCGCATGGCGCGTCGTGTGCCGGACTTTCCTGCCCAGCCGCACCGTCAACAGCGCCACGACTGGAAACACGAGCACGCTGATCAACGATAACCGCCAATCAATGCTGATCATCGCCAGTAAAAGGAACAAGGCCGTGAACATTTGCCGCAGCCAATCAGCCAGCATATTGGAAACTGCTGTCTGGATGCGCTCAATGTCGTTCATAACGGACGACATGATTTCACCCGTTTCCTGCTTCTCGAAAAATTGGGCGTCCTGCTGCAGAACGCGGTCAAACACTTCCTGGCGCAGATCCATCACAGCGCTGATCCCGACCAGATTTACTAAATAGTTACCCAGGTAGTCGCACACGCCCTTGGCGACAAAGCACATCATCAGGCCGATTGCGACCATGGTCCAAATGTTATGCACGAATCCCGGAATCAGATCCGTGAGATGAATTTTGAAACCAGTGCGGGGAATGGTAAACAACACTGCTGGGCTATTATCAGCGGGATTCGGATTCAGCACGCGATCCAGAATCAGCGGTATCAGGCGGAGTAATATGCCTTGCGACAGTCCCACAATCGCCATGAAAACCACGGAAGCGAGCAGGGCAGGCAAGTACGGCCGCACATACCGCAGCAGCCGCCGGAGATCCTTCAAGCGTGTGCCTCTTGAAAGATCCGCAAACGCTCCAACGCCGCGATCACGCGCGACACACTCACATTGCTAATGCCATCCGGCGCGACCACAATCTCGCACTCTGTCCGCCACGGACCCCAGATCGCCGGGTTCGAATTGCCGAATAACACGGCGGTGGATACGCCGAAAGCTGCCGCCATATGCGCGGGACCGCTGTCATTGCCAATAAACAGGCAAGCCTTCGAGAGAATCTGCTTCACTTCTTCCAGATTGCCGCGAAACGCTTGATGCGCCAGAAACGGAGAGGCGTCATCGTTCGGCCCAATCAGAAAGACCGGCTTAATATTCCACAGTTGCAGATAACGCGCCACTTCGCAAAAACGCTCCGCGGGCCATTGTTTATCCGGCGCGGAAGCAAAGGGGTGAAGCACCGCATACTTGCCGGAAAACGGAGACTCACCGCAGAATAGCTCCCCTCGCGGCACGTCCCGTATCGGAACGCCCAGCGCGAACACCGCCGAGGCTAGGTGCTCCGCTGTATGTACCGTGCGATGGACGCCCAGAATCCGTTGTGCGCGCGGAATTCTCAGGTTGTAAGCGAACGTCACGCTATGGTTCGCAAATCCAACGCGATGCTTCGCCCCCGAAAGCGCCGTCATCCACTGACTGCGCGTGCCGCCATGCAGATTGAGGCACAAAACCGGTTTCCAGCCGCGCAGGGCTTGCCAGGTAGGCGGAAGAATGGCGGACACCGCCGGATTGCCCTCAAATACCGCCCGAAATCGCTCCTCGACGGAAACGCCAAGGACGAGGTCAGGCCGGAACTGCTTCAGCAAAGCCAAGGCAGGGGTAGTCAAAACACAATCGCCCAGCGAGCGCAAACGGATGATGGCGACGCGGGAACCCTCCGGTAACTGCTCCAGAACTGTCATGGAAATCCTACGGCTCGATAGTGGCTTGGTCAATCAGCATGATCGGGATGTCATCCCGCACCGGATACACCCGCTTGCACTCAGTACACTTCAACCCGCTGCCATCTTCCTTGAGAACAAGTTTGGCTTTATCAACGGGGCAAACCAGGATTTCCAGCAATTCTTGACGGACTGCCATGAGACATCTTAGTTTATCAAGATTAGGTGAACCTGCGCGATCGATAAGCCGGTTTCTGTGTCCGCCGGAGCGGATAGCAACCATTCCTCTAGGCCCTCCATTGCTGAAAGGCTCAAGCGACCTACCCGGAAGTGGTAACGGAGCGGGCCACTCCTCCTCCCCTATTTGGTCTTGCTTCACATGGGGTTTACCCTGCCAGTTCGATTGCTCAAACCGCGGTGCGCTCTTACCGCACCATTTCACCCTTACCCGCTGACCATGCCAACGGGCGGTATCTTTTCTGTGGCACTTTCCGTAGCGTGCGCTTTAAGCGCAAACCCCCGGCCGTTAACCGGCATGCCGCCCTATGAAGACCGGACTTTCCTCCCGGCGCGCTCGCAAGCGAGCGCACCCAGCGGTTGCCTGATCGCGCAGGCAAGTATCAGTATGGCAAACATCGGAACAAACGGCGGTAAATTAAGGGTTATGGCGGGCGCACAGATTTAGTACGTCTTTGATGAAAACGGCGAAGTAATAGCGGTTATTATGCTGATTTCGAGGAATTGAATCCTTCATTCACGTTCAGTGCTGCGGTTGCCAATATGGTGGTCGTGACGTGCAAAGCTGTTACTTATCTATTAGCAAAACTGCGATCTTTGTCCTGACGCTGTTCTGCGCGCTGACCGCCCACGCTCAACGTTCTGGAAAATCACCCCGTAAGAGACCTGGGACGGACAGGCCCGTGTGCTCACCGGGAGCGATTTGTTTTTCGGGCGAAGTCTTCGAAGGTCAGGAGTTCCGCAAGACTCTGAATGAGGAACTGGCATTTGTGCTCGAACCGGGTTGGAATATCGCCGTTGTTCCGAACAGACCGGAGGGCGATTGTCGAGAATTCGCTTCTGTAGTCAATGCTCCTCACCGCGCTCACAGAGATCTGTATGTCGATACTAGCTACGGATGGACGGCGGAGCAGGAGGTATCCACGTCGCCGCGCGAATTTCGTTTCGTCACGAACTGCACGGACTATCAGATTGAGTCTGAGCGGCTCGGCATTGTGCTGTGGGGTAACAAAGTAACTCAGCAGAAGTACGAGGAAGCGATGGCCAGACTCGGGACTTTGGCATCAGGAAAAGGCCGGCTTTGGATCACCGACTCAAGAATCACTCACTCGGACGACACGCCTGACAATAAGCTGGCAAGATCCAGTGGATGAAGTTCACTGTCGAAATTCGGCTGCCGCACCAGTAAGAGAACTGGGCGACGTGACTCAGCCTGCAATATCAGGATCGCTCAATGGCGTCCCGCATAAGATTGGAATGGATCGGATGATCGATAGACATACTTACTGGAAAGTAGCTGTCAAAATAAGTAGAGAATAGGCGGTGCTGCCGTTCAGGTCGAGTTCAAGCTTTACAGTTAAATAAGTTGAAATGCGCAAAGTTTTCGTGCAAAGTTTCGGATGCCGCGCCTCTCAAGCTGATGGAGCCGCGATTGAGGGCGATCTGCGCGAACGTGGCCTGGAACCCGTGCGCGACCCCACCCTTGCCGATCTTGTTGTTGTCAACACCTGCACCGTAACCCCCTCCGCCGACATCGACGCCCGCCGTGTGATCCGTGGTCTTCACCGCGACAACCCG